>NZ_JBHSBQ010000017.1:0-70758 GCF_042650665.1 Microvirga sp. GCM10011540
AGCCGGTGCGCACGTCGTCGTCGTTGACGAAGCCGTTGAAGCCGTTGAAGCCGCTGTTGTCGTCAGCTCCGCCATAGGCGAAACCGCCGGTGGCGTAGATGAGAGCGCGGTCGAAGGCCACACCGAGGCGGGCGCGGACGGTGCCGAACCAGTCGATGCCGCCGGCAGCGCCAGCCGGGATGAATGTCGGCGGGAAGCCGGGCGGCACGAACGCGACGCCCTCGCTGCCGCCGAGATCGGCCCACTGCAGGTCGGCCTCGACACCGGCCACGAAGGAGCCGAACTGATAGTTGTAGCCGATCTGGCCGCCGCCGACGAAGCCTTCGCCGCTGTCTTCGCCGAACCTGAGAACGCCGCTCGTGCCGGCGAAGGGCGCCGCGAAGGTGCCGGCAGGCACGAAGATCGAGCTCCGATTGTTCTCATGCCAGCCGTAGCCGGCGTTCACGCCCACGTAGAAGCCGGTCCAGGTGAAGATCGGAANCGTCCGGATCGGAAGGTCTGCAGCCGAGGCGGCGGACACGGCAAGAGCCGTGCTGGCCGTTGCGGCAAGAAGGCCGAAAACGAGCTTTCTCATAATCGTCATCCCTTGTGTGAGGAGTCACGCGTGTCAGTCTATGTGGACGCTGAAGCATTCGGCTATGACAATGCTGCAACACTTGCAGATTTGTTTTTATGCAAGGCGGCATACCAAAGTGGTAATACGTTTTCGCCTCATAGGAATCTATGATGAAACTCTGCGAAGACATTAGGAAAAAAAGACGAGAAGTCTTTGTTGATTGACACAACAGAAACCATATGTCCTAATCGAAATGTTTTCGGATCGACACTTCCGAAGGCGAGGAGATCACTTAACCCTGCCCATCCGGGCAGGGTTTTTTGTTTTGCGGATTCAGTTGCGCCTCGAGAAAACGGCCCGATTTGCTCAAGGAAGATCAATTCTGAGGCCTGCTCCTATGAAGTTCGAGCCGGATTCTCTCGGGGCGATGACGCCGAAAATTCCGGACCGGTGATGGATCCGCGGGACGAAGTAGACCCCTGGCAGCGAGGCGTGGGAAAATTCGGCTTCGAACGCGAGATAGTTGAGGAAGCGCGTGGGCTCGACACGGAAGCTTCCTTCCAGCGCCGGCCGTTCCGAGGCGTAGGACAGGCCTTCCCCCACGGCGAAATTGACGCTCAGGCCTCCGAACAGAGGGATCTGCCCGGTCCGAAACATGATCGCGACCGTTCCCTCCCAATGGCTTTGGCTGCCGAAGTGGCGAAGAACCTGCCCTTCGATTTCGATCCTGTTCCCGCGGAAGGCAAAATCGGTGCCGGGAACAGGGATCGAGAACGAGGGAACGATCACCCTTGCCAGGCCCGCACCGACGAAATTCGCATCCTCGAAGGTCAGGTTTCCTCTGAATGAGCGCTCCGGCACGTCGAGCAGGTCGGTATTCGCCCATCGGCTCGCATAGCCGGTGACGTGCCACATCCGCTCCGGGCTCTGTGCGGCTGTGGGGCCGGCCAGGCCGAGGGACGCGAGACAGCTTATCTGGAGAAACCAGAGCGTCTTCGAAATCGGCGGCCTGAAAAAGCGACGAGGCACGGCCTGAAATCCCTGCGGCTAACCAATCGATGTTCTGGTCGAATGCAATGTCGGATCTTGTCTTGGACCTTCGTACATCTTGCGCCAAGTGGAGGTCGTCTTCTAGTCCCCTTGAGCCATCTGCAAATTTTCCTCTCGCTCCGAAGTGCGGTCGAGGGGAGGGGTCATCTTCTCTTTTTGTCCGGTGGCACTAAGCTACGAACAGGTCACAACCGACGAAAGCGGGAAAGATGAAGCGCGTCCAGACGAGCGGTCTCCAGATTGCACCGGTCCTCCACGATTTCATTGAGCGCGAGGCGCTGAACGGAACGGGAGTCTCGGCCGATGCCTTCTGGAGCGGGCTGTCCACTCTCGTGAGGGAATTCGCCCCCCGCAACCGGAACCTTCTCGCCGTCAGGGACGATCTGCAGGGCCGGATCGACGAGTACCACCGGTCGAGAGCCGGCAGGGCCTTCGACCCGGCGGAGTACGAGGCCTTCCTGCGGGAGATCGGATACATCCGGCCCGAGCCGGACGATTTCGCGGTTTCGACCCGCAGCATCGATGACGAGATTGCCCGGACCGCCGGGCCTCAGCTCGTGGTGCCGGTCTCGAATGCGCGCTATGCCCTGAACGCCGCCAATGCCCGCTGGGGTAGCCTCTATGACGCTCTCTACGGCACGGACGCCATTCCCGAGGAGGGCGGCGCGACGCGGGGAGGGGGCTACAACAAGGTGCGCGGCGCCCAGGTGGTCGAGCGGGCGCGGGAGTTCCTCGACCAGGCCGCTCCGCTCGCAGGGGGCAGCCACAAGGATGCCAGTGCCTACGCGATCGAAGGCGGTGCGCTGACAATCCGGCTTCAGGACGGCGGGGAAACGGCTCTTGCGGACGTGACCCAGCTTGTCGGCTACCAGGGCGAGGCCGCCAATCCCTCCGCGATTCTGCTGCGGCACAACGGCCTGCATCTCGACATCAGGATCGACAGGACCAGTCCGATCGGAGCCGACGATCCGGCCGGCGTTGCCGACGTGGTGATCGAATCCGCTCTTTCCACCATCATGGACCTGGAGGACAGCGTCGCGGCCGTCGACGCCGACGACAAGGTGCTGGTCTACCGGAACTGGCTGGGGCTGATGCGCGGCGACCTGAGCGAGAGCTTCGAGAAGGGCGGCAGGACGGTCGAGCGGCGCCTCAATCCCGATCGGGCCTACAGGATGCCGAACGGCGGCGAGGTCCGCCTGCACGGCCGCAGCCTGATGCTGGTGCGCAACGTCGGCCATCACATGTTCACGGATGCGGTGCTCGACGAGACGGGACAGGAGATCCCCGAGACGATCCTCGACGCGGCCGTCACGAGCCTCATCGCGATACACGACCTGCGCGGCACGGGCGAGTTGCGCAACAGCCGCACGGGGTCGGTCTACATCGTGAAGCCAAAGATGCACGGGCCCGACGAGGTCGCCTTCGCCAACGATCTGTTCGCCGCCGTCGAGGACATGCTCTCGCTGTCCCGCAATACCCTGAAGATGGGCATCATGGACGAGGAGCGGCGAACGACCGTCAACCTCAAGGCCTGCATCGCCGCCGCGGCGGAGCGCATCTTCTTCATCAATACGGGCTTCCTCGACCGCACCGGCGACGAGATCCACACCTCCATGGAGGCGGGTCCCATGGTGCGAAAGAACGACATGAAGGGGACGCCCTGGATCAAGGCCTACGAGGACAACAACGTCGATGTGGGCCTCGCCTGCGGATTGCCGGGGCACGCACAGATCGGCAAGGGCATGTGGGCGGCTCCGGACAAGATGGCCGACATGATGGTCCAGAAGATCGGGCATCCTCAGGCCGGCGCCAACACCGCCTGGGTGCCGTCGCCGACCGCCGCCACGCTCCATGCCCTGCACTACCATCAGGTGGACGTGCATGCCCGCCAGGAGGAGCTGAAACAGCGCTCGCCCGCCAAACTGGCGGACATCCTCACCATTCCCGTCTCGCAGTCCAACTGGGCGCCGGACGCGGTGCAGCAGGAACTCGACAACAACTGCCAGGGCATTCTCGGATATGTGGTGCGCTGGATCGATCAGGGCGTGGGCTGCTCCAAGGTGCCGGACATCCATGACGTCGGCCTGATGGAGGACCGCGCGACGCTGCGCATCTCCAGCCAGCATCTCGCCAACTGGCTCCGGCACGGCATCGTCACGCACGACCAGGTCATGCAGACCCTGCGCCGCATGGCGGAGGTCGTCGACCGGCAGAATGCGGGCGATCCGCTCTACCGTCCGATGGCGCCGGGCTTCGACGGCCCGGCCTTCCAGGCTGCGTCCGATCTCGTGTTCAAGGGGCGCGAACAGCCGAACGGCTATACGGAATGGATTCTCCACGAGCGCCGCCGCGAGGCCAAGGCATCCGGTGCGCCGGACCGGGTCGATGCCAGCGGCGTCAGGACGGCCTGATCGAGTTCTGGAAGGCGATGGGACGACAGGCCGGGAGGCCTGTCACCAAGCTTACATGGAACCGTTCTAAACCGCTGTCATCTCACATGGGAGAAGCGGATATGGACGAGAAGATGACCCGTCTTCGCGCAAGCGAGCTGGAAGATTCAGGCGATGTCGGCAACAACCCGACCGCAAACCTCACCATGGGCGAGGTCATCGCCGCGCGCTTCAACCGGCGCGATCTGCTCCGCGGCTCGCTCGCCGTTGCGGCGATTTCCGCCACCCTGGGCCAGCGCGCCCTCGCGGCCAACGAGCAGCCTGCCAAGAAGGGCATGGCCTCGTCGTTCGACTTCAAGGAAATCGAAGCGGGCGTCGACGAGACCCACCACGTCGCCGAAGGCTATGACGCCCAGGTCCTGCTGCGCTGGGGCGACCCGATCTTCGCCGATGCGCCCGACTTCGATCCCATGTCGCAAAGCGCGCAGAAGCAAAGCCGCCAGTTCGGCTACAACACCGACTTCGTCGGCTACATCCCCATCGACGGGTCGAGCGATCACGGCCTGCTCGTCGTCAATCACGAATACACCAACGAGGAGCTGATGTTCCCCGGCATCGGCGTGCAGGATTCCAAGGACGTCAACTTTTCGAAGATGACGAAGGACCTCGTCGATATCGAGATGGCGGCCCATGGCGGCGCGGTGGTCGAAATCCAGCGCCGCAACGGCCGCTGGGAGGTCGTGAAGGATTCCAGGTACAACCGCCGCATCACGGCCGAGACGCCGATGGACATCACGGGTCCGGCGGCCGGTCACGAGCGGATGAAGACCGCCGCCGACCCGAGCGGCCGCCGTGTCCACGGCATGGTCAACAACTGCGCCGGCGGCGTCACCCCCTGGGGAACGTGGCTGAGCTGCGAAGAGAACTTCAACGGCTACTTCTGGGGCAAGGTCGCCGACGATCATGCCGAGGCCAAGAACTACAAGCGCTATGGCCTCGGATCCCCCGCCTATGCCTGGGGCAAGTTCCACGACCGTTTCGACGTCGCCAAGGAGCCCAACGAGCCCAACCGTTTCGGCTGGGTGGTCGAGATCGACCCCTTCGATCCGACCTTCGTGCCGAAGAAGCGCACGGCTCTCGGGCGCACCAAGCACGAGGGCGCTGCCGGCATCACGAACCAGGACGGCCGCTACGTCGTCTATCTGGGCGACGACGAGCGCTTCGACTACGTCTACAAGTTCGTCACGGCCGGAAAGGTGAACCGGGAAGACCGCGCCGCCAATTTCGGCCTCCTCGATGAAGGCACGCTCTACGTCGCCAAGTACAACCCGGATGGAACGGGCGAGTGGCTCTCCCTGGTCCATGGCGAGGGGCCGCTGACGGAAGCGAACGGGTTCCGGAGCCAGGCCGACGTTCTCATCGAGACGAGGCGCGCGGCCGATCTCCTGGGCGCGACCAAGATGGACCGCCCCGAGGACATCGAGGCCAATCCGGCCACGAACCGCGTCTACGTCATGCTGACGAACAACACCCGCCGCAAGGAGGAGCAGGTCGATCCCGCCAACCCGCGCGCCAACAATGCGTTCGGCCACATCGTCGAAATGATGCCCGAAGGCGGCGACCATGCCGCGAAGACCTTTGCCTGGGAAGTGCTGGTCAAGTGCGGCGATCCCTCCGTGGCTTCGGTCGGCGCGACCTTCTCGTCGGAGACGACCAGGAACGGCTGGTTCGGCATGCCCGACAACTGCGCCATCGACAGTCAGGGACGTCTCTGGATCTCGACGGACGGCAACAGCGCCAAGACGACGGGCCGCGCGGACGGTCTCTGGGCTCTCGAGACGGAAGGTGAGCTGCGCGGCACGTCCAAGCACTTCTTCCGCGTGCCGCTTGGTGCGGAGATGTGCGGTCCCTGCTTCACGCCCAACGACGAGACGCTCTTCCTGGCCGTGCAGCATCCGGCCGAGGTGGACGAGGGCGCGCCGTCGACCTTCGAGAATCCCGCCACGCGCTGGCCGGACTTCAAGGACAACATGCCGACGCGTCCCTCGGTTCTCGTCATCACGAAACAGGGCGGCGGCAAGATCGCCTGAGCCTGAAAACAACAAGGGCGGCCCCGGGGCCGCCCTTCTTTCCTTGCCTGGGCAGCGGGCGCGATGCCGCTCCTCCGCTGCCGTTCCGATGGGCCGGGCGTCCCGGGCTACCGGGTCTCGGCCTTGTCCTTCTTGCGGCGCTTCTTGGACTGCTTGCCTTCGGCCGTGTCCTTGTCCTCAGGGACGGCGGCGTTTTCCGGCAGAAGCGACTGGGCGACGCCGGCGACGGTCTCCGTTGCGATCTCCGCGGCGGAGCTCGCCAGCTTCTTGGTGACGGAGGCCGCTTCCGAACCGGCTTCGGCCGTAGCCTTCTTGGCCCGGGTGATCTTCTTCGCAACCGGCTGGTGGCGCGTGAGGGCGACAGCCGCCGCCCCGGCGGCGGCCACGAGGGCGTCCGCGAGAATCCGGCGTCCGATCTCCGAGTGGAGAAGCTCGTCGAGCCAGCCGGGCTTGCGCAGATCCTTCGGGAGCTTCAATCCCAGCGCGCTGGAGGGGGACTTGGTCTTCTTCTTTGCCATCCGGGCAATCCATTCAAGAGGTTCAACAGAGGAGAGGCCCTGTTCATGGAACGAGAATGATGACAGTTCTATTGCAGTTATTTGACAGGCTTCTCAATTTTCCTAGCCGGCTAACCTGGCAGAGGCGTCTCGGAGAATCCGTGGCCGACCGTCACGAGGCCGCGGTCTCCGGCGTTCTCGGGGCCAGCGCATCCACAGCGCCGCCGATGAGGTTCACGCTCAGGAGGTGCTCCGTCGTCAGGTCGAACCGCACGGGCACGAGAGCGGCCGGGAGGGACGAGATCCAGTCCTTCATCTGGCGCGCCGCCGTAACCGCCTCTTCCCGTTCGACGGCCTTGAAGCGCACGGACGTTCCCGGGCGCAGCTGGGCGAAGCGGTCGAGATCGGCGCTGATGATCGTCGCGATCTTCGGATAGCCGCCTGCCGTCTGCCGGTCGCGCATGAGAACGATGGGCTGGCCGTTTCCCGGCACCTGAATGTGGCCGGTCACGATTCCGTCGGACACGATGTTGAAGCCCTTGGCATGCTCGATCTGCGGCCCCGTCAGCTGGAAGCCCATTCGGTCGGCCTGCGGGCTGACGGTGAACTCCCCTTCCAGGAGGGTGCGGATCGCCGCTGGCGTGAAATAGTCGTCCTGCGGTCCGAGCATCACGCGGATCGGGGCATCCGTTGGCGGTGCCTCGAGCGGCAGGTGCATCAGCTCGCCGGGCTGCGCCTCCGCCTTGCAGGAGAGCCGGTCTCCGGGCCGGAGCGGGGCTCCGTCGAGGCCGCCCAGGCGCGACCGCAGGTGAAAGGACAGGCTGCCGAGCTGCGGCTCGACCGCGAAGCCTCCGGCGACGGCCAGATACGCGAACGTCCCGGTCCGGGCGTGGCCGACCTGGGCCTCCTGCCCCTCCCTGAGGAGCGCCGCTGTATTGGGCGCGACCTGCACTCCGTCGATGCTCAAGGAGCAGTCGGCGCCGACCACCGCGATCCGGAGATCGCCACCGCTGCACGTGAACGTGCCGCCGAGATTCACGAACTCGATGGCGGCGGTTTCAGGCGGGTTGCCGACGAGAACGTTGGCGGCGGCCAGGGAGCGCGCGTCCATGGCTCCCGAGGGGGAGACGCCGAACCTCTGATAGCCGTGGCGCCCGCGATCCTGCAGGCTGGTCATGGGCCCGCAGGCTTTGACAACGAGATCGATCATGGGCGGATCTCCTCGGCCACGACGCCGCCGGCCTGCGCCTCGCGATCGAGCATGTCCCAGCGCGACGCATCGACAGGCTCGAACACGACCTCGTCTCCCGCTCCGAGCAGGAAGGCCGGGTCGCGCTCCGGGGCATAACTGCGCACGGGCGTGCGCCCGAGTATGTGCCAGCCGCTGGGGCATTCGATCGAGCCGACTGCCGCCTGCGCGCCGCCGATGATGATCGAGCCGCTCGGAATCTTCGCGCGCGGCTGCGTCCGACGCGGGGTGGCGAGGGTGGGATCGAGCCCGCCGAGATAGGCGAAGCCCGGCAGGAATCCGATCATGTAGACCCGGTAGACCGCGCCGGCATGGCGGTCGATGACCTGCCGCGGCGTCAGACCGTGCCGTTCGGCGACATCTTCGAGATCGATCCCGTATTCACCGCCATAGACGACCGGGATGCGCCAGCGCCTGCCGGTGGAGGCGCGGGGGGCGAGGCCCTGGGCCTCTGCCGTCAGGAGGGCCGCAAGGGCATCATAATCCGTGAGCGTGGGATCGAACTGCACCAGCAGCGAACGGTAGGTCGGCACCGTTTCCAGCAGGCCGGCCGGGGAGCGCATCCGCAGGGCATCGTCGAGCGCAAGGACCTTGCCGTTGATGTCCGGATCGATGGTTTCTCCGAACTCGACGGATAGGGCGCTGTCGCCGCAGGCGAGAATTCTCGGTGTTTGCACGATACCTCGTCGGATGGGCTGAAACCGGGCCACTGGCCCTTCTCACATCGGTGAAAATCCTTCAACGGCAAGGGAAGGATGCAGGCATGCGCCTGAAGCATGTATCGAGAGGGGGCGTCCGGCAACCTTCATTCTCGATCCAAGGTCGATTGACCCTCCTCCGGCGCCTCATGTTATGTCAAAACCTCGATCCATGCCGAACCTCGAGGCATATCCGGAGCATTTCATGACTTTGAAATCCAAGACCGCCGTTGTCACGGGCTCGACCAGCGGCATCGGCCTTGCCATCGCGCGCGCCCTCGCCAAGGAAGGCGCCTCCATCGTTCTCAACGGCTTCGGACCGGCGGACGAGATCGAGAAGACGCGGGCCGGGCTCGAGAGCGAGTTCGGCGTCAAGGCCATCCATTCGCCTGCCGACATGTCGAAGCCCGAGGAGATCGCCGACATGATCCGTCTGGCGGAGGAGACCTTCGGCGGCGTCGACATTCTCGTGAACAATGCGGGCATCCAGTTCGTCTCCCCGATCGAGGACTTCCCGATCGAGAAGTGGGACCAGATCATCGCGATCAACCTCTCCTCGGCCTTCCACGCGATCCGCGCCGCCGTGCCGGGGATGAAGGCCCGCAAGTGGGGGCGCATCATCAACACGGCCTCGGCCCATTCCCTCGTCGCCTCGCCGTTCAAGGCGGCCTACGTTGCCGCCAAGCACGGGGTCGTCGGGCTGACGAAGACGGTTTCGCTGGAGCTGGCGACCCACGGCGTGACGGTCAACTGCATCAGCCCGGGCTATGTCTGGACACCGCTCGTGGAGAAGCAGATCCCCGACACCATGAAGGCGAGGGGGCTCACCAAGGAGCAGGTCATCAACGACGTGCTGCTGGAGGCTCAGCCGACCAAGCAGTTCGTGACGGCCGATCAGGTCGCGGCCGCCGCCGTCTTCCTCTGCTCCGATGCGGCCAGCCAGATCACCGGCGCCAATCTCTCCATGGATGGCGGCTGGACCGCAAAGTAGTCGCCTCGCCGGTTCGCGGGGGCGCTAGGCCCTCGCGAACGCGTCGGTGGCCTCGATGAGGTGGTGGGTGATGCCCGGCTCGGTCATGGCGTGGCCTGCATCCGGCACCATGATGAACCTGGCCTCCGGCCAGGCCTTGTGCAGGTCCCATGCCGTCCTGGGCGGCGTGGCGATGTCGTAGCGCCCCTGGATGATGACGCCGGGGATGTCCTTCAGCCGGTGGGCGTCGCGGATGAGCTGTCCTTCGTCGAAGAAGCCCTCGTTGACGAAGTAATGGTTCTCGATCCGGGCGAAGGCGAGGGCGTAATGCCCGTCGCCGAACTGGTCGCTGTAGTCCTGGCTCGGCATGAGGGTGATCGTCTCGCCTTCCCACAGGCTCCAAGCCTTGGCGGCTTCCATCTGGATCACGGGATCCTCGTGGGTGAGGCGCTTGCGGTAGGCGGCCATGAGGTCGCCGTGCTCCTCCGGGGGAATAGGCGCCAGGAACCGCTCCCACTTGTCCGGAAACATCCAGGACGCGCCTTCCTGGTAGTACCAGAGCAGTTCTGCGCGGCGCAGGGTGAAGATGCCCCGCAGCACCAGTTCGCTCACCCGTTCCGGGTGCGTTTCCGCATAGGCGAGCGCAAGGGTGCTGCCCCAGGACCCGCCGAAGACCATCCACTTCTCGACGTCCAGCATCTCGCGTAGGCGTTCGATGTCCGCCACCAGATGCCAGGTGGTGTTGGCATCGAGGCTCGCATAGGGCGTGGAGCGCCCGCAGCCGCGCTGGTCGAACAGCAGGATGCGGTACTTCTCCGGATCGAACAGCCGGCGCTGCGTCGGCGAGCAGCCTCCGCCAGGTCCGCCGTGAAGGAAGACGACAGGCTTGCCGTCGGGGTTTCCGCAGAGCTCCCAATAGACCCGGTGCCCGTCGCCCACATCGAGCAGGCCATGATCGTAGGGTTCGATTTCGGGGTAGAGGGTGCGCATCGGGAGGGCTCCAGGAATGAATGCTCTTCAATAGCCGGGCACCCGGCTCCTGTCAGCCGGCGCCTTCTCTTCTGAGCCGGCTCAGGAAATCAGGACAACTTGCTTAAATCAGTAGCGCGTCGTCGGAGTGTCATATAATTTTGCAACTGGGGAACACGGGCCGAACCCGGACCACAATGGAGGAATATGATGTTGACCAAGCGCGCCGGCTTGAAGCTGGCCACGGCCTTTGCCGCACTCATGGTCGCAGGCACGGCGCACGCCGCCGAGAAGCTGCGGCTCCTGACCTGGGCTGATTACGCTCCGAAGGACATTATCGAGCAGTTCACCAAGGAGACGGGCATCGAGGTCGAGGTCACGCTCTCCAACAACGAGGAGATGATCTCGAAGCTGCGTGCCACTCAGGGGGCCGGCTTCGACCTCGTGCAGCCGAGCCAGGACCGCATTGCCGGGCCGCAGCAGGAATTCGGCATCTACAAGCCGCTCGATCTTTCCAAGATCAAGACGGACCAGTTCATCGGCTCGATGCTCGAAGCCACGAAGAAGAACACGACCGTCGACGGCAAGGTCTACGGCGTACCCCACATCTGGGGCACGGACGGTTTGGTCGTGAACACCAAGGCGGCTCCCAACGTCGCCGACTACACCGACCTCTGCAGCGATGCGGTCGCCGGAAAGGCGAGCTTCCGCGCCAAGCGTCCGACCCTTATCGCCTTCGCCTTCGCCAACGGCATGGATCCCTTCGCCGCCTACAACGATCCGAAGGCCTACACGGAGATGATGGAGAAGGTCGGCGCCAAGCTCGCGGACTGCAAGAAGAACGTGAAGTTCTTCTGGGACGGCAAGGACCAGCTCCTCAATGCCATCCGGTCCGGCGAAGTCGTCGCCGCCATGGCCTGGGACACGGGCGGCTGGAAGCTCAACTCCGAAAACCCGGAGATCAAGTTCGTCGCTCCGAAGTCCGGTGCGCTGGGCTGGGTCGATACCTATGCGATCCCGGCCAAGGGCCGCAACGACGACGCGGCCTACAAGTGGATCAACTTCAACATGCGTCCCGAGATCGCCGCGAAGGTGGCGGCTGCCGCCGGCAACTTCACGGCCTCCAACGGCGCGGACAAGCTCATGCAGGGCAAGCTGAAGGATCAGTTCGCCGAGAGCTTCCCGAAGGCCGCCATCGACAACATCAAGTGGTACCCGGCGGTGCCGGCCGGCATCGAGGAAATCGAGGGCAAGATCCTCGACCGTCTGAAGGCCGGCTCGTAACCACCTCCTCTGCGGATCACCATCCCCCGGCCGGTCCGGGGGATGGCTTTTTTACGTTTGTGGCGTCCATGACATCTCCTCCGGATCTCGACCTTCTCAACATCACGAAACGGTTCGGCTCCCATCGGGCCGTCGACGACGTGACCTTCAGCGTCGCTCCCGGCGAGTTCTTCTCCATCCTCGGGCCGTCCGGATGCGGCAAGACCACGCTCATGCGCATGATCGCGGGTTTCGAGGATCCGACATCGGGGGATATCCGCATTCGCGACAAGTCCATGATCGGGGTTCCGGCCAACCGCCGCCCCGTCAACATGGTCTTTCAGAGCCTGGCCCTTTTCCCGATGATGAGCGTCGGCGAGAACGTCGCCTACGGGCTCACGTGCCGCGGCGTCGCCCGCGCCGAAGCGGAGGAGCGGGCCAACCGCATGCTGGAGCGCGTCGGCCTGAAGGGTTTCGGCGACCGTCGGGTGACCGCGCTCTCGGGCGGCCAACGTCAGCGCGTGGCGATTGCCCGCTGCCTGGTCCTGGAGCCGACCCTGGTTCTTCTCGACGAGCCCCTCGGGGCGCTCGACCTCAAGCTGCGCGAGCACATGAAGATCGAGCTCAAGCAGCTGCAGGCGACCTTCAACACCACCTTCGCCTACATCACCCACGACCAGTCCGAAGCCCTCGTCATGTCGGATCGCATCGCCGTCATGAACCAGGGACGCTTCGAGCAGGTGGGAAGTCCGCGCGAGCTCTACCACAACCCGGCCACGCCCTTCGTGGCGAGCTTCGTGGGCGAGACGAACCGCTGGCAGGGTGAGATTGCTTCCACCGCGGGCGGCACGGTCGCATTGCGGCTTCCCTCCGGCGCGACAATCATGGGGGAGGGGGCTGCTTCGCAGAAATCCGCTCTTGCCTTCGTCCGCCCCGAGGCCATTGCCCTGTCCCAGGATCAGGCCGCACTCGGCACGCTTCCGAACCGTCTCGAGGGCCGCGTCGCTGCGGTGCTGTTCGACGGGGCCAATTCGAGCCTGCTCGTCGAGACGCCCGGCTTCGACGAGCCCGTGCGCGCGGTGCTGCCCCAGGCCGGGCCGCTGGCCGGCATCGCGGTCGGCGCGCCGATCCATCTCGGCTGGGCGTCCCAAGCGACGAAGGTCTTCGCCGCATGAGATCGGCGCAGCGCCTGACCCTCTTCCTCCTGATGGCTCCGGCCGTGCTCTGGCTGGGGCTGCTCATCGTCCTGCCGCACGTGGAGATCCTCATCCTCTCCTTCAGCGAGAGGGTGGCGCCGCGGGTCTATGCCTTCGGTGCCGGGAACTATCTCGAATTCTTCACCGAGCCGCTCTATTGGCGCACCTTCGCCCGCACGGCGATCATGTCGATCCTCGTCACGGCGATCACGCTCGTGCTGGCTTTTCCCATCGCGCTCTACATCGCCCGCGTGGCGCGGGGACGGACGAAGGCGATGCTCCTCCTCCTCTGCCTCCTGCCGTTCTGGGTGTCGGAACTCGTGCGCACGCTGGGCTGGATGATGCTGCTGCGGGAGACCGGGGTGATTTCCTATCTGCTGCGCATGACCGGCCTCGCCGATCAGCCGGTCGAGATGCTCTACAACGACGGAGCCGTGATCCTCGGCCTCGTCTATGGCGGACTGCTCTTCATGATCGTGCCGCTCGCCAATGCGCTGGAGAGCCTGGAGCCCGCCGTGGTCGAGGCGGGCTTCGATCTGGGCGGCAGCCGATGGACCGTGCTCCGGCGCATCGTCATTCCTCATGCGATGCCGGGCATCGTCGCGGGCTCGATTATCGTCTTCATGCTGACGGTGGGCAATTTCGCGACGCCGGTGCTGCTCGGCGGCAAGAACGGGCTGTGGTTCACGGAGCAGATCTACGCCCAGTTCATCACTCGCTTCAACTGGCCGCAAGGAGCCGCCTTCGGCATGCTCCTCCTGCTGCTGTCCTCCACCATCGTGTGGGTGGGCCTGCGCCTGACGGGGCAGAGCCTGGGCACGACCTTGAGGCAGGCCTGAGATGAACCGTCCGTCCTTCGTCTGGAAGCTCTATATCGCGGCGTTCTACGTGTTCCTGTTCGCGCCGCTCCTGGTCGTGGCGATCTTCGCCTTCAATGCCAGCCCGTTCCCCTCGCCGCCGTGGCGGGGCTTCACCCTGGCCTGGTTCATCGGCGACGGATCCGCCTTCGGCAAGCCGGGGGTCCTGATGGACCCGATCTGGCTCACGAGCATCGGCAACAGTCTCAAGGTGGCGATTCCCGTCGCCCTGCTCGCCGTCGTCGTCGGCACCGTGAACGCCTGGGTGCTCGAGCGGGCGGAATTCCGCGGCAAGACCTTTCTGGCCATGATGATGCTGTGGCCGCTGGTCATCCCCGGCGTCGTGCTCGGCATCTCGATCCTGGCCTTCTTTTCCCGCGTCGCGAACGGGCTCGAGGACTGGCTTCAGACCGATCTCGATCCGCTCCGTCCGGGTCTGCCGCTCGTGATCCTCGGGCAGCTCTCGTTCATTCTCACGATCTCGACCCTGATCATCGCGGCGCGGCTGCGGAAGTTCGACCGCTCGCTGGAGGAGGCGGCGCTCGACCTCGGGGCGAGCCGGGCGAGGGTCCTGCGGACGATCACGCTGCCGTTCCTGAAACCCGCCCTCATCGGCGCGGGTCTCGTCGCGCTCCTCATGTCGTTCGAGAACTTCAACACGACCCTGATGCTCGTCGGCTCCGACGCACCGCTGCCGATCACCATGTACGGCCAGATGCGCGAGGGCGCCTCGCCGGCGATCAACGCTGTCAGCCTCTTCCTGATGCTCGGGGTCGGCGGGATCGCCAGCCTCTTCGCCCTGACCTCGAAGGCGGAGGCTTGAGGCCCGGGGCTCAGTAGCCCCAGGTCCGCTCCAGGACGTTGACCCAGTTCTCGTAGCAGAGCTTGCGCACGGTGGCCTCGTCGTAGCCGTGGCGGCGCATGGCATCGACGAGGCGCGGCAGGCCGCGCACGTCGCCGATCTCGGCCGGGATCGTCGCGCCGTCGAAATCCGAGCCCAACCCGACGCCGTCAACGCCCACATGCTCGATGAGGTGATCCATGTGGCGGATCATCTCTTCCAGCGGCGTGTCGTCGTTGCGCATCCCGTCGGGGCGGATGAAGGAGGTCGCGAAGTTGATGCCGACCATGCCGCGGCTCTCGCGGATGGCGGCGAGCTGCTTGTCGGTCAGGTTGCGGGAATGGGGGCAGACCGCATGGGCATTGGAGTGGGTCGCCACCAGAGGCGCATCGCTCATCTTCGCGACGTCCCAGAAGCCCTTCTCGTTGAGGTGCGAGAGGTCGAGCATGATCTTGAGCCGGTTGCAGGCCCGGACGAGTTCCCGTCCGTGGTCCGTCAATCCAGGGCCTGTATCCGGAGACGACGGATAGCGGAACGGGACGCCATGGCCGAAGATGTTGGAGCGGCTCCAGACCGGCCCGATCGAGCGCAGGCCGCTGCCGTAGAGCACGTCCAGCATGTACAGGTCCGGGTCGATGCCTTCGGCCCCTTCGATGTGGAGAATGGCCGCGAGTATCCCGCTGTCGATGCAGTGGCGGATGTCGGACGCGCTCCGGCAGACCTTCACCTCGCCCTTCGAGGCGCGCTCGATCCGCAGGAGCAGGGACGCCATGTGCACCGTCACCTGCTGGCTCGGCGAGAGCTCGAGCTGGGGCGGCAGGGGCACGTCGTATTGCGGCCGGGCCATGAGGGCATCGATGTCGATGCCGCCCGTATTGTCGGACGGGACATAAACGGCGAAGAACCCGCCGACGAAGCCACCCTCCTTCATGCGGGGCCAGTCGAGGTGGCCGATATTGTCGCCTTCGAGAAAAGCCTTCTCGGGCTCGGCCCTTCCGCGCATCAGGCGAAGAAGAACGTCGTTGTGGCCATCGAAGACCGGCATCAGGGGAGTGCGGGGCATGGGTCAGTTCAACCGGGTTGACGTCGGACGGAAGGATCAGATGGCCAGAGGTGCAGGCGCCTCTCGCGAGAAGCCCTGGCTCGCCTGGATCAGCGATTGCGTGTAGCTGTTCGAGGCTTGGCCTGACCGGAGCGCCACGGAGGTGGTCTCCTCGACGGCTTCGCCGTGCTGCATCACCAGCAGCCGCTCGCAGAGATGCGCGACCACGGCGAGGTCGTGGCTCACCAGAATGTAGGTCAGCCCCAGCTCGCGCCGCAGGTCGTCGAGCAGATTGAGGATTTCCGCCTGCACGGAGGCGTCCAGCGCCGAAGTCGGCTCGTCGAGCAGCAGAACCTTCGGGCGCAGGATGAGCGCGCGGGCGATGGCGACGCGCTGGCGCTGGCCGCCGGAGAGCTGGTGCGGATAGCGGAACCGGAAGGAGGGGCCGAGCCCCACTTCCTTCAGTGCCTGGAGGATCCGCGCCTCCGCATCCTTCTCCCCATGGATGGCGAGGGGCTCCGAGAGGGTCCGATCCACCGTGTGACGGGGGTGGAGCGAGGCATAAGGGTCCTGAAACACCATCTGGACCGTGCGATAGAAGCTCTTCTCGCGCGGCGTCTTCACTTCCTTTCCATCCACCCGGACATGCCCGCCCGAGATCGGCGCCAGACCGCAGATGGCGCGCAGGACCGTCGACTTGCCGGATCCGGATTCGCCCACCAGCCCGTAGGACGCGCCGGCCTCCACATGAAAGCTGACGTTCTTGACCGCCTCGACGCGAAGGCGGCCCGTTCCGTAGACGACTTTGAGGTTCTGAATATCGAGCATCGGATCTGTCACTGCGCCCAGGCGGGGTCGCGGTTCAGGGTGGGAAGCGGACGCACGTCGTTCGCCAGCGTCGGCAGGCAGCTCATGAGCCCCTGGGTATAGGGGTGCTTCGCCTCACGCAGATGCTTGGCCTGCAGTTCCTCGACCACGCGGCCCGCATACATCACGAGCACCCGGTCGCAGAATGAGGAGACCAGCTTCAGGTCGTGCGAGATGAAGATGAGCCCCATGCCGCGCTCCGAAACGAGTTCGTCCAGGATGCGCAGGACCTCCATCGAAACGGTCACGTCCAGGGCCGAGGTCGGCTCGTCGGCGATGAGGAGGTCCGGCTCGGTCACGAGCATCATGGCGATCATGGCCCGCTGCCCCATGCCGCCCGACACCTCGTGCGGATAGAGAGCGAAGACGCGGCCGGGATCGCGCATCTTCACGGCTTCCAGCATGGCGAGAGCCCGGTCCCGCGCTTCGCCGCGGCCGGCCTTCCTCGCATGGGCCCGGTAGGCCTCGATGATCTGCTCGCCGATGGTCATGACCGGGTTCAGCGAGTATTTCGGGTCCTGCATCACCATGCTGATGCGCCCGCCGCGCAGCTCGCGCAGCGTCCGCTTCGAGGCGGTGAGAAGATCGATGCCGTCGAACGCGAGGCGCTGGGCCGTCACCTCGCCGGGCGGCGGGGTGAGACCCAGGATCGCGCGCCCGGTCTGCGACTTGCCGGAACCCGACTCGCCGACGATGCCGAGGCGCTCGCGGCCGAGTTGGAACGACACGCCCCGCACCGCTTCCACGGTGCCGGTGCGAAGGTGGAAGCGGACGCGCAGGTCTTCGACGTCGAGAAGCGGCTTGGTCATTTGGCGGCCTTCGGATCGAGAACGTCGCGCAGGCCGTCGCCCAGCAGGTTGAAGCCGAGGCTCACCACGAAGATGGCGATGCCCGGCATGGCGGCGACCCACCATTGGTCGATGAGGTAGTTGCGTCCGGTCGCGACCATGGCGCCCCATTCGGGCATCGGCGGCTGAGCGCCGAGGCCGAGGAAGCCGAGGCCGGCGGCGGTCAGGATGATGCCCGCCATGTCGAGAGTGACGCGGATGATGAGGGACGAGATGCAGAGCGGCACCACGTGGCCCAGGATGATCCGCGGCGTCGAGGCGCCCTGGAGCTTTACCGCCGCGATGAAATCGCTGTTGCGGATGGTGAGGGTTTCGGCGCGTGCGATACGGGCATAGGGCGGCCACGAAGTGATGGCGATGGCGATCACCGCGTTCTCGATGCCCGGACCCAGGGCGGCCACGAAAGCCAGCGCGAGGATCAGGCGCGGGAAGGCGAGGAAGATGTCGGTGATCCGCATCAGGACCGTATCGACCCAGCCGCCGAGATAGCCGGACACCGTGCCGACCAGCAGGCCGATCGGCGTCGCGATGAGAGCCACCAGCACGATGACCCACAGGGTGATGCGGGAGCCGTAGACCACGCGCGAGAAGATGTCCCGCGCCAGGTCGTCCGTGCCGAACCAGTGCTCCGCGCTCGGCGGCAGAAGCCGCTCCGTTCGCAGATCTCCGCCCGCGATCGGGGAATAGGGCGCGATCAGGTCGGCGAAGATGGCGACCAGGATCAGCAGCACGACGATGCCGAGGCCCAGCACGGCCAGCGGGTTCTTCGTGAAGGCGCGCCAGCCGAGATAGCCGCGGCCGAGGCGAGCCTGCCAGCGGGAGCTCGGCTCCGGCGAAAGAAGCCAGGCCTGCGTGGCGGACGGTTGCGGAAAGGGAGGGGCGCCGACCATCAGCGTGTCCTCGGATCAAGAAGGCGGTAGAGCAGATCGGACACCAGGTTGAGCAGCACGAAGACGGCGCCGATCACGAGGGTGCCGCCGAGCACGGCGTTCATGTCCGCATTCTGCAGGGAGTTGGTGATGTACTGGCCGAGCCCCGGCCAGGCGAAGACCGTCTCGGTCAGCACGGAGCCCTCGAGCAGGTTCGCGTAGGAGAGGGCGATCACGGTCACGAGGGGAACGGCCGCATTGCGCAAGGCATGGCGCCAGATCACCCGCATCTCCGAGAGACCCTTCACCCGCGCGGCGATCACGTATTCCTGCGCCAGCTCGTTCAGCATGAAGGAGCGGGTCATGCGGCTGATATAGGCGAGCGAGAAATAGCCGAGGAGGCAGGCCGGAAGCGCGATGTGCGAGACCGCGTCCCAGAACGCATCCCACTGCCCCTGCATCGCGGTGTCGAGAAGAACGATGCCCGTGACGGGGGTATAGAGATAGGAATAGGTCACGTCGATGCGGCCCGGCCCGCCGACCCAGCCGAGTTTCGCGTAGAACAGGAGCAGGCTCATGAGGCCGAGCCAGAAGATCGGCACGGAATAGCCGACAAGGCCGAGAAGGCGCACGAGCTGATCGATGAGGCTGCCGCGTTTCACGGCGGCCAGCACACCGAGCGGGATGCCGAGCAGCGTTCCGATGATCGTGCCGAGGGTGGCAAGCTCGAGGGTCGCGGGAAACACGTTCGCAATGTCCGTCATCACCGGATTGGTGGTCAGGACGGAATTCCCGAAATCGCCGGTGACGGCCTTCTTCACGTAGATGCCGAACTGCTGGATCAGCGGCAGATCGAGACCCAGTTCCTCACGCGCCCTCTCGTAGACATGGGCCGGAGCACGGTCGCCGACGATGGCGATGACCGGATCGATCGGCACGACGCGGCCGATGAAGAAGGTGACGGCAATCAGACCGAGCAGGGTCGTCGCCAGCACGAGAAGGAACTGTGCGGTCCTTTTAAGGAAGGAGCGGAGGGCATCGTGCCCTCCGCTCCGAGTCATCGTTTCAGAAGCCATTGAAAATTTAGTTCTTCTTGGCCTGGGCCACGCTGTTGGTATCGAACGAAGGACCGATCACGACGCCATCCACATTCTTGCGCATGGCCATGTTCTCGATCTGCTGCAGGAAGATCACGTAGGGGCCGTCGTCGAGAACCGCCTGCTGCAGCTCCTTGTACATCTGAGCGCGCTTCTCGGGGTCCTTCTCCATCACCGCAGCGCGGGTCTTGGCCGTCAGCGGGCCCGGATCCCAGGCATTGCGCCACGCCAGCGGCTTCGCCGAAGCATCGTCCGCGTTGTTGTCGTTCGCCGCGAAGGTGTCGGCGTTGGTGTTCGGATCCTGATAATCCGCGCCCCACTGGCCGATATAGATGTCGTGCTGGCGGGCACGATACTTTGTCAGGGTCTGCTTGCCGTCGCCCGGGATGATCTCCAGCTTGATGCCGGCCTGCGCGAAGGTCTGCTGGATCGCCTGCGCCATGGCCGTGATGTCGGCGGTGGAGCGGGTATCCATGGTCACCGTGAAGCCGTCCTTCAGGCCGGCCTGGGCCAGAAGCTCCTTCGCCTTGGCGACGTCGAGCTTGTAGGGGTTCTCGTTGACCGCGCCGAGGAAGCCCTCCGGCAGGAAGGCCTGATGGACCTCCGCCTTGTTCTTCATGATCGTGTCCGCGATCGCGGCATAATCGACGAGATATTTCAGGGCCTTGCGAACCTCGGGCTTGGCGAGGTTCGGGTTCTTCTGGTTCAGGCCCAGGTAGTACAGCGTACCCTTGGCGCCGGAATCGACCTCGATGTTCGGGTCCTTCGAGACGGCGGCGAGCTCCTCGGGGTTGAGGTTGCGCGCGATGTCGACGTCGCCCTTCTCCAGCAGGAGGCGCTGGGTGGCCGTTTCCTTGATATGGCGATAGATCACGCGGGCCAGCGGCGTCTTCTTGTCGTAGTTCGGGTTGCGCTCGAGAACGACGACCTCGTTCGCCTTCCAGTCGCGGATCGAGAACGGGCCGGAACCGGCATAATGCGTCTTGAGCCAGTTATAGCCCAGGTCGCCGTCCTTCTCGTTCTGCATCACGAGCTTCTTGTCGACGACGGAGGCGACGGTGGAGGTCAGCGCGTAGAGGACGAAGCTCGGCGCATAGGCCTTGTCGAGCTCCATGGTGACCTCGTACGGGCCGGTCTGCTTGATCTTGTCCTTCACGTTGTCCTTCGTCAGCCCGAACTGGCCGAGGATGAAGGCCGGGGACTTGTCGAGGATGACGGCGCGCTGAAGGGAGAACGCCACGTCCTCGGCGGTCAGCGGGTTGCCGGAGGCGAACTTCTTGCCTTCGCGGATCTTGAAGGTGATCGTCTTCCCGTCGGGGGAAACCGTCCAGGACTCGGCCACCTCGCCATAGATCTTCGAGACGTCCTTGGGATCGTAGTTGATCAGGCGCTCATAGGTGTTGCCGGCGATCTCGGAGGCGGTGAACTCGAAGATCTCGGCCGGATCGAGCGTGATGATGTCGTCGATCTGCCAGGCCTGGACGAGCGTGTCCGGCGGCGTCGCCGCCTTCACGGCCGAGAACGACGTCGCCATGGTGGCCACCATGGCGGCTGATAGGAGAAATTTCGGAAGTCGCTTCATCGTCAATTCCCTCGCGGCGCTGGGGTGCGCCTGTTGTGCGTCGGTAAGAATGCAAATCAAACAGGCTCTGTCGAGTCAATCAACTGGTTTTAAACTGGCAAACATTGCGCAAGGTGATTAATGCACGGGCACGAGGATGCGGCTTGGCGGCAAGGCCCGGCTGTGGCAAAGCTCCTGAACCTCAATCCTGGATGAAACAAAGTGTCCGACGAAGCCAAGAAGCCCGGTGCCAACACCATGTGGGGAGGGCGCTTCTCCTCATCGCCCAGCGCGCTCATGGAGGCGATCAATGCCTCCATCGATTTCGACAAGCGCTTGGCCTCACAGGACATTCAGGGCTCGATCGCGCACAGCGCCATGCTGGCGAAACAGGGCATCATCGCCGAGAGCGACCGGGACGCGATCCATGCGGGATTGCAGCGGGTCCTGGGGGAGATCGAGACCGGCGGCTTCGCCTTCTCGAAGGCCCTCGAAGACATTCACATGAACGTGGAGAGCCGTCTGCGGGAGATCGTCGGAGACCCGGCGGCGCGGCTTCACACCGCACGCAGCCGCAACGATCAGGTCGCCACCGACACGCGTCTCTGGGTGCGCGACGCCCATGACCGCACCGACGAGCAGCTGACGAAGCTCCTCACCGCGCTCCTGGACAAGGCCGCGCCGCACGCCGCCACCGTCATGCCCGGCTTCACCCACCTGCAGAGCGCCCAGCCCGTGACCTTCGGTCATCATCTCATGGCCTATGTGGAAATGTTCGGCCGCGACCGCAGCCGCATTCGCGACTCCCGCAGGCGCCTGAACGAGAGCCCTCTCGGCGCCGGCGCCCTGGCCGGAACCTCGTTCCCCATCGACCGGCACATGACCGCGCAGGCGCTGGGTTTCGACGGCCCGACCCGCAATTCCCTCGATTCCGTGTCCGACCGGGACAGCATCCTGGAATTTCTCTCGATCGCCTCGATCTGCGCCGTGCATCTGTCGCGGCTGGCGGAGGAGATCATCATCTGGATGTCGGCACCCTTCGGGTTCGTGCGGCTGCCGGACCGCTGGACCACGGGTTCCAGCATGATGCCGCAGAAGCGCAATCCGGACGCGGCCGAGCTGGTGCGCGGCAAGACCGGGCGGATCGTCGGCTCGCTCATGTCCCTCCTGACCGTGATGAAGGGTCTTCCGCTCGCCTATGCGAAGGACACCCAAGAGGACAAGGAGCCGCTGTTCGATGCCGCGGACACCCTCGAGATCGTCCTTGCCGCCATGACGGGCATGATCCAGGACCTGGAGCCGGTGGCGGAGCGCATGGCCGCCGTGGCCGGAGCCGGCTACTCCACAGCTACCGATCTCGCCGACTGGCTCGTGCGAAGCCTCAACATTCCCTTCCGTGACGCCCACCACATCACCGGGCGCATCGTTTCGGAGGCAGAGCGGCGCGGCTGCAGCCTCGAAGACCTGCCTCTCGACGCCATGCAGGCGGTCGAGCCCCGGATCCATCAGGGCATCTACGATGTTCTCGGCGTGGAGAACTCCGTCCGTTCGCGCACGAGCTTCGGCGGCACCTCGCCCGTCCGCGTGTCCGAGCAGATCGCCTGGTGGCGGGAGCGCCTCTGATCCGGCGCGTCCGCCGCCGCAGGCTCGAAAGACAATCTTAGCCATAACCGGGCGGCCGCGAAGGGCTTCCCGGGCGTGGGGCTTGATCGCCCCCTTGAGCATATCCATATTGCTGAGAGCGAACCTGTCATGGTCGCTTGAGTGCCGCAGGAGCGGGCTCAAAACCACCCGAAGTGCCTCTAACCTTGGGCTTCGAACATGTCGCGTCAGTCGCCTTTTGGGCATCCGTTTCTGTTAGGCTTCGATGAGATCGAGCAGGCGCTCGACCGGGTCGCAAAAGCAGCAGGGGACGGGTATCCGCCCTACAACATCGAGCGTCTGGCTCGAACCGAGCACGCCCCCGAGCGTCTCCGGATCACTCTTGCGGTCGCCGGCTTCACCCGGGACCAGCTGGAGGTGACTTTGGAGGAAAACCAGCTCGTCATCAGGGGGCGGCAGACCGACGACAAGGCAAGGCACTTCCTACATCGCGGCATCGCCGCCCGTCAGTTCCAGCGCGCCTTCCTCCTCGTCGACGGCATGGAGGTTCTCGGCGCCGACTTGTCCAACGGATTGCTGTCGATCGATCTGGCCCGTCCCGAGCCGGAGCGGATCATCCGCAAGATCGATATCATCAGCCAGGACAAGGCGTGACGGCGTCCGCAAAGGAGAGGACCATGAACCACAACACCAAGATCCATCCTGAGATCCCCCTGAACGCGGCGGAATTGGCCACGTTGGGCGAGGGCCAGATGGCCTATGTGAAGCCCCTGCGCTCGGACGACGTCGCAAGGCTCTTCCCCCAGGCGCCGAAGATCCAGCCCGGCCTGCAACTCTTCGCACTCCTGTCCGCCAGCGGCGAGCCCATCGTCCTGACCGACACCCGCGATGCGGCCGTGGCCAATGCCTGGGCCCACGATCTCGAGACGGTGAGCCTCCACTAAGGCTCACCTCTCGCCTCAGACCATCGCCTTGATCGCCCCGATCAGGCGCTCCAGATCCTCCGGCCGGGAAAGGCGGTGATCTCCATCCTTGATGAGGGTAAGAGAAACGCTGTCCCCCGGCAGGTGCTCGACAAGTTGCAGCGCGTGCTGCCAGGGCACGTCGGGGTCCTCCATCCCCTGCAGGATATGGACGGGACAGCCCGTCTGGATCGGGCCGCCGAAGAGAAGATGGTTGCGGCCGTCCTCGATCAGTCCCTTCGTGATCGGATAGGGATCCTCCGAATACGCCGAGGGGCGGTGATAGACGCCGGTCTCCTCGACGGCCCGCTTGATGTCCTCCGGAAACCGGTCCCACATCAGCCTCTCCGTGAAGTCCACGGCGGGAGCGATCAGCACCATTCCCACCGGGCTGAGGTCCGGACGCGCCGCTATCAGGCGCCGTGCGGCCAGAAGGGCGATCCACCCTCCCATCGAGGAGCCGACGAGGATGGGCCTGCCGGTGACGAACCGCTCCAGGACCTGGAGCGTATCCTCCAGCCAGCGGGAGATGGTGCCGTCCTCGAAGGCTCCGCCCGACTCGCCATGGCCGCTATAGTCGAAGCGCAGGAAACTGCGCCCGGTTCGCTCCGCCCACTCGTCCAGAAAGGCCGCCTTCGTGGAACGCATGTCCGATTTGAAGCCGCCGAGCCAGACGACCGGAGGGCCCTTGCCCTCCCGTATGAGCACAGCAATCTGACGCGCCTCGGCCCCCTGGCCGACGGTGTGGCTTTGCGGCATGGTTAACTCATCCTCAACTGCTTTGACGCAACGTTTACGCATGATTCTCCGACAAAGGCTCTTACATCTGTGAGTTTTTCAACGCGACCCGGCGGAGGGATGGCGTTTCCGACCTCCCAGTTCCATCCGCTGGCGGGACGGACGATCCTCCAGATCATTCCAGAGCTCGAGGCCGGCGGTGCGGAGCGCACCACCGTGGACATCGCCGAGGGGCTTGCCCAGGCGGGAGCCCGGGCCCTGGTGGCGACCGAAGGCGGGCGCCTCGTCGGCGAGCTTCAGGCCAAGGGCGGCGTCTGGATACCCTTTCGCGCCGCGACCAAGAACCCGTTCTCCATGGTGGTCAACGTGCGGCGGCTCGCCCGTATCTGCTACCACGAGAGAGTGGCTCTCATCCACGCCCGCTCCCGTGCCCCCGCCTGGGTCGCCCTGGGGGCTGCGCGCTCGCTCAACCTTCCCTTCGTGACGACCTATCACGGAAGCTATTCCGGCCGGTCGTCGGTGAAGGTTCTCTACAATTCCGTGATGGCGCGCGGCGACGCGATCATCGCCAACTCGCACTATACGGGCGACCTGATCCGGTCGGTCTATCCCCAGAGTGCGGATCGGATCCGGGTCATCCATCGCGGAACGGATTTTTCCGTGTTTTCGCCTTCGGCCGTAGCGCCGGAGCGGGTGGAGAACCTGCGGAAGGTCTGGAACGTCGCTCCTCACGAGCGGATCGTGCTCCTGGCGGCGCGCCTGACGGGCTGGAAAGGCCAGAAGATCCTCATCGAGGCGGCGGCCAAGCTTCGCGACCAGGGGGTGAGGGACGTGGCCTACATCCTGGCCGGCGACCCGCAGGGACGCGATTCATACGTTCGTGACCTGGAAAATCTCATCGAAGCCCGCAAGCTGACGGGCGTCGTTCGCCGGGTAGGGCACTGCACCGACATGCCGGCGGCCTTCCTGGCCGCATCGGTCGTGACCGTTCCCTCCACGGAACCGGAGGCCTTCGGCCGTTCGGCCGTGGAGGCCCAGGCCATGGGGACGCCCGTCGTCGTGTCGGATCTCGGCGCCGTGCCGGAGACGGTCCTGTCCCCGCCCGCGGTCCAGTCCCATGAACGGACGGGCTGGCGGATCCCGCCGGCCGACGCGGATGCCCTGGCGGAGGCCGTGGGCGAGGCCCTGGGGCTGGGCGCCAGCGCCCGAATCGCGCTGGGAGCCCGTGCGCGGGCTCATGTGGAGCACCACTTTTCGCTGGAGCGGATGGTCGCCAGCACGCTGGATGTGTATTCCGAGCAGCTGGAAGGCCATTTCACGCGCAGAACAAGTTGACTTCGCGCGCATTTGCGCGAAATGTCAGGTTATCCGTGGCAAAAGTCGAGCATGAGTCAGCGGGCCCCGTCAGTGGCCGCCATTCCCGACTGAGCCCGTCAAACAGGAGATACGAGCCATTCGCAGACCAATGAGACCGATGCCGGTTCCGCAGAAAGACGGACCGCGCGCCAACCGAGACATTCGCGGTGTTCGCGAAGTGCAGCTGATTGACGAATCCGGCCAGAACAAGGGTGTGATGCCCTTCTTCGACGCGTTGCGCCTGGCCGAGGATGCGGGGCTCGATCTGGTGGAGATCGCCCCCAACTCGTCCCCGCCGGTCTGCAAGATCCTCGACTACGGCAAGTATCGCTTCCTGGAGCAGAAGAAGGCCGCCGAGGCGCGCAAGAAGCAGAAGACCGTCGAGGTCAAGGAGGTCAAGCTGCGCCCGGGCATCGACGATCACGATTACGACGTCAAGATGCGGGCCATGAAGGGCTTCTTCGAGGAAGGGAACAAGGTCAAGATCACCTTGCGCTTCCGCGGCCGCGAGATGGCGCACCAGGACCTGGGCCTGAAGGTCCTGGACCGGGTCAAGTCCGACGTGGGCGATCTCGCCAAGGTCGAGCAGGAGCCGAATTTCGAAGGCCGTCAGGTCGTCATGGTCCTGGCGCCGCGGTAAGCCGCCGGCCGGGACGGAATTCGTGGCCGTCGGGCAACCGGCGGCCATTGCTTTTTGGGCGGTCTTCTGCCATAAGCCGCCCTTCATCGAACCGCCCGGCTGATTAAGGGCTGCCGTGGCGGTTTGTTTTGCTCATAGCAGCAATGAAAAGGCCGAAAGGGCGGTTCGCCCCCTCGCGGCCTGTCCAAAGGAGAGCCAAATGCCCAAGCTGAAGACGAAGTCGGGCGCGAAAAAGCGCTTCAAGATCACTGGCACCGGCAAGGTCGTTTACGCCCAGGCCGGCAAGCGCCACGGGATGATCAAGCGGACCAACAAGCAGATCCGCAACCTGCGCGGCACCAACGTCCTGTTCGAGGGCGATGCGTACAACGTGAAGAAGTACTTCCTGCCGAACGGTTAAGGCGGTCTCTTACATCCCTGATTTTGAAGGAGTTTTTAAATGGCCCGCGTCAAACGGGGCGTTACCGCCCACGCCAAGCACAAGAAGGTTCTGAAGGCCGCCAAGGGTTTCTACGGCCGCCGCAAGAATACCATCCGCATCGCCAAGCAGGCGGTCGAGAAGAGCATGCAGTATGCTTATCGCGACCGTAAGAACAAGAAGCGCACGTTCCGCGCTCTGTGGATCCAGCGTCTCAACGCGGCGGTCCGCGAGCACGGCCTGACCTATTCCCGATTTATCGACGGTCTCGGCAAGGCCGGGGTCGAGGTCGATCGCAAGGTCCTGTCCGAAATGGCCATCCACGAGCCGGCGGCCTTCGCCGCTTACGTGGAGCGCGCCAAGGCTTCCCTGCCTCAGCAGGCGGCTGCGTAAGGACAACCTGGCTTCGGCGCGGCGGGGATCTCCCGTCGCGCCGCCCTTTCCCGCCACCGAGACCATCCGCACCGACGGCCCGAAGGCCGTCATTGACATTTTGCGGCTCGGAAGGCTTGACGGTTCCCGTGCCGCGCATCACTCAAGCGCTTGCATCTGGCAAGGGACCGATGACCGATCTCAATCAACTCGAACGTGACCTGCTGACCCAGGTCGAAGCTGCCGGCGACGAAGCGGCTCTCGAATCCGTGCGCGTCTCCGCGCTCGGCAAGAAGGGCTCCGTCTCCGAACTGCTCAAGACCCTCGGCGCCATGACGCCCGAGGAGCGCAAGGAGCGCGGCCCTCTCATCAACGGCCTGCGCGACAAGGTGCAGACCGCCATCGCGACCCGGCGGGACACCCTGGCCGAGGCAGCCCTCGAGGCCCGTCTCGCCGCCGAGCGCATCGACGTGACGCTGCCCGTGCCGGAGGCTCCCGAGAGCCGCGGGCGCATCCACCCGATCAGCCAGGTGATCGAGGAGCTGACGGCGATCTTCGCCGATATGGGCTTCTCCGTGGCCGAGGGGCCGGACATCGAGACGGACTACCTCAACTTCACGGCCCTGAACTTCCCCGTCGGCCACCCGGCCCGGGAGATGCACGACACCTTCTTCCTCGCCCCGGACGAGAAGGGCGAGCGCAAGGTGCTGCGCACCCACACCTCGCCGGTGCAGATCCGCACCATGACCAGCCAGGCGCCGCCGATCCGGGTCATCATCCCGGGCCGGACCTACCGTCATGACTCCGACCAGACCCACACGCCGATGTTCCATCAGGTGGAGGGCCTCGTCATCGACAAGCAGGCGAACATCGCGCACCTGAAGTGGATCCTGGAAGAGTTCTGCAAAGCCTTCTTCGAGGTCGACCAGGTGAAGATGCGCTTCCGCCCGTCCTTCTTCCCCTTCACCGAACCTTCGGCCGAGGTGGACATCCAGTGCTCGCGCAAGGGCGGCGAAATCCGCTTCGGCGAGGGCGAGGACTGGCTCGAAATCCTCGGCTGCGGAATGGTGCACCCGAACGTGCTGCGCAATTGCGGCCTCGATCCCGACGAGTACCAGGGCTTCGCCTGGGGCATGGGGATCGACCGCATCGCCATGCTGAAATACGGCATGCCGGATCTGCGCCCCTTCTTCGAGGCGGATGTGCGCTGGCTGAACCATTACGGCTTCCGCCCGCTCGACATTCCGAGCCTCGTGAGCGGCCTGACGGCGTAAAAGGAGAGCAACGATGAAATTCACCCTCTCCTGGCTCAAGGATCACCTCGAGACCACGGCTTCTCTCGACGAGATCGTGGAGACGCTCACCCGCATCGGCCTGGAGGTCGAGGGCGTGGAGGACAAGGCGAAGACCCTGGCGCCCTACAAGGTGGCCTATGTGGTCTCCGCCGAGCAGCACCCCAATGCCGATCGCCTGCGCGTCTGCGTGGTCGATACGGGCGAGGGCGCCCCGATCCAGGTGGTCTGCGGCGCTCCCAATGCCCGCACCGGCATGAAGAGCGTGTTCGCGCCTCCCGGCACCTACATTCCGGGCAAGAACATCACTCTCGGCATCGGCACGATCCGTGGCGTCGAGAGCCGGGGCATGCTGTGCTCGGCCGCGGAACTCGAGATCTCCGACGATCACGACGGCATCATCGACCTGCCCGAGGATGCGCCGGTCGGTCAGGCCTACGCGGCCTATGCGGGTCTCGACGACCCGGTGATCGAGATCAACCTCACGCCGAACCGGCCGGACTGCACCTCGATCTATGGCATCGCCCGCGATCTTGCCGCTGCGGGTCTCGGCACGCTCAAGGACGGAACGGTTCCGTCCGCCGCGGGGAAGGGGGCCTGCCCGGTCTCGGTGACCCTGGACTTCGCCTGCGGGGACGAGAATCTGTGCCCGACCTTCGCGCTCCGCCTCGTGCGCGGCGTGAAGAACGGCCCGTCCCCCGAGTGGATGCAGCGCCGGCTTCTCTCCATCGGCCTCCGGCCGATCAACGCGCTCGTCGACATCACCAACTACGTGACCTTCGACCGGGGCCGTCCGCTCCACGTCTTCGACGCCAGGAAGGTGAAGGGCAACCTCACCGTCCGGCGGGCGAAGGAGGGTGAGGAGGTGCTGGCCCTCGACGGGCGCACCTACAGGCTCGATCCCGGCACCGTGGTCATCGCCGACGAGGCCGGCGTCGAGTCGATTGCCGGCATCATGGGCGGCGAGCATTCCGGCTGCGACGAGACCACCACGGACGTGCTGATCGAATCCGCTCTGTGGGACCCGCTCAACATCGCGCAGAGCGGCCGGAAGCTCGGCATCATCACCGATGCCCGCTACCGCTTCGAGCGCGGCGTCGATCCGGAATTCACCGTGCCGGGGCTCGATCTGGCGACCAAGCTGGTTCTCGATCTCTGCGGGGGCGAACCGACGGAGGCCACGGTGGCAGGCGAGGTGCCCGACACCAGCCGGGTGATCGACTTCCCCTGGTCGGAGGTGCCGCGCCTGTCGGGGCTCGACGTGCAGCCGTCGGAATCGAAGCAGATCCTGGAAAAGCTGGGCTTCGGCCTGTCCGGCTCGGGCGACCGGGTCAGCGTCACGCCGCCGTCCTGGCGGCCGGATATCGAGGGCAAGGCCGACCTGGTCGAGGAGGTGATCCGCATCGCCGGCGTCGACCGCATCGAGCCGAAGCCGCTCCCGCGCCTGGAGGCGGCAGTCGCCAAGCCGATCCTGACCCTGATCCAGAAGCGCACCCGGCTCGCCAAGCGCACGCTGGCGGTCCGCGGTCTGGTGGAGGCCGTGACATGGTCCTTCATCGCCAAGCACGAGGCGGAGCTTTTCGGGGGCGGCGATGCGCGTCTGGCGCTGGCCAACCCGATCGCATCCGAGCTTTCGGACATGCGCCCGAGCCTGCTGCCGGGCCTGATGAAGGCCGCGCAACGCAATGCGGATCGCGGATTCGGCGATGTCGCCCTGTTCGAGGTCGGCCAGACCTTCTCTTCGGATGAGCCGGAGGGCCAGAACGTCAAGGCGGCGGCCGTCCGTCGCGGCACCGCAAGGGCCGAGGGCGTGGGCCGCCATTGGAACGGCGGCGGGCAAACCGTCGATGCCTTCGATGCCAAGGCCGATGTCATGGCGCTGCTGGCGACGCTTGGCATTCCGGCCGGCGGCCTGCAGGTCGTCGCCGGCGGTCCCGCCTGGTTCCATCCCGGCCGCTCGGCCACCCTCCAGTTCGGCCCCAAGAACGTGGTCGGCGCCTTCGGCGAAATCCACCCGAAGGTGCTCAAGGCGCTCGATCTCAAGGGGCCCCTGGTCGGCTTCGAGCTGAACCTGGATGCGCTGCCGCCACCGAAGGCGAAGCCCACCAAGATGAAGCCGAAGCTGGCGCTGTCCGATTTCCAGCCGGTCACCCGCGACTTCGCCTTCGTGGTGGGCCGTCAGGTGCAGGCCGGAGACATCGTGAAGGCGGCTCAGGGCGCCGAGCGCCAGCTCATCGTGGGCGTCGACGTGTTCGATATCTACGAGGGCACCGGCATCGACCCGGACAAGAAGTCCGTCGCCATCGCCGTGACGCTCCAGCCGACCGAGAAGACGCTGACCGACATCGAGATCGAAGCCGTCTCGGCCAAGATCGTCGGCGAGGTCTCGAAGAAGACCGGCGCGGTTCTGCGGGGGTGACCCCTTGGCAGTCATCCCGGGGCCGCGCAGCGGAACCCGGGATCGCCCTCGGAACAGGGCGCTTTACTCGTCCTTCAATCCCGGATCGCGGTTCTGCCCGATTCGGGATGCCGATTGGGATCTAGGGAACGAACTCTTCCGCCAAGTCGCGCCACTCGGGGTTGTCGCGCTCGATCAGCTCAATTTTCCAGGCTCGCCGCCATTTTTTGAGCTGCTTTTCACGGGCGATGGCCGTCAAAGGGTCGTCGAAGACTTCGAAGTAAACGAGCCGATCCACATTATAGCGGGCGGTAAACCCAGGGATGGTATGGGTTTTATGCTCAAAGACCCGCTTATGCAGATCGCTGGTGATGCCGATATAAAGCGGCCCGTCCTTTCGCGTCGCCAAGATATAGACGTAGAAGGCTTTAGCCATCTGCGAGCTTTCCGAACGATCCCGGATCTTCGCTGCGCTCCGTCCGGGATGACGCCGGTGGGGTACCACTCAACGGATTGTTCTCGTCCCAGCCGTAGCGGACCGTATCGAACCGCATCGAGCGGGCATCCACCATCAGAAGCCGGCCGACGAGGCTCTCGCCGAAGCCGGTGATCTCTCGGATCGCCTCCATGGCCATCAGGCTGCCCATGACCCCGGCCAGCGCCCCCAGGACGCCGGCCTCGGCGCAGGTCGGGATCGCACCCGGCGGAGGCGGGGAGGGGAAGAGGCAGCGATAGGTCGGGTTCGGCCGCCCGTCCGGTCCCGCCTCATGGGCCCGGATCGTGGTAAGCGAGCCGTCGAACTGCCCGAGGGCCGCCGTGACGAGGGGCTTGCCCTCGAAGAAACAGGCGTCCGAGACCGCATAGCGGGTCTCGAAGTTGTCCGATCCGTCCGCCACCACATCGTACGAGCCGACCAGGCTGCGGGCATTCGTCTCCGTCAGGCGGCTGGCATGAACCTCCACGGCCACGTGGGGGTTGATCCGCCGGACCGCCTCCGCCGCGCTCTCCGCCTTGGGGCGGCCGAGGTCGGCCATTCCATGGATGACCTGCCGCTGAAGATTGGACAGGGAGACCTCGTCGTCGTCCACGATGCCGATCGTGCCGATCCCCGCCGCGGCCAGATACTGGATCAGCGGCGCACCCAGGCCGCCGGCGCCGATCACGAGTATGCGAGCGGCCTTGAGCTTGAGCTGCCCGGGGCCGCCGATATCGCGAAGGACCAGATGCCGGGCGTAACGTTCGATTTCGTCGCTGGAGAGGGTCATGGCCAGACCTTATCGACATGCGCGCGCCTATCAACCATTCTGGGAGGAATTGACCGGTGCGGCTTGACAGGCGCTTGGCGGCATGGCCCTTCCCGTGCCATCGTCAAGGCGCAACCGGGTAACAAAGCCGGCGTCAAACAGGGAACTTTGCCGATGACAGTCACCAAATTCGGTCTCGCACTCGCAGGCCTCGCTTTTTCCGCTACGGCAGTTTTTGCTCAGCAGCCAGCCTTCAAGCCCGCCGTCGTCTACGATCTCGGCGGCAAGTTCGACAAATCCTTCAACGAAGGCGTTCACGCGGGCGCGGAGAAGTACAAGAAGGACACGGGCACCGAATATCGCGATTTCGAACCCCAGAACGATGCGCAGCGTGAGCAGGCGCTCCGCCGCTTCGCCCGCGACGGCTATTCGCCGATCGTGGCCGTGGGCTTCAGCCAGGAATCGGCCCTGAAGAAGGTGGCCGAGGAATTCCCGAAGACGCAGTTCGCCATCATCGACGCCGTGGTCGAGAAGCCGAACGTGCAGTCCATCGTGTTCAAGGAGCACGAGGGCTCGTTCCTGGTCGGTCTCCTCGCCGCCATGGCCTCCAAGACCGACAAGGTCGGCTTCGTCGGCGGCATGGACATTCCGCTCATCCGCAAATTCGCCTGCGGCTACGTGCAGGGCGTGAAGCATGCCGAACCCAACACCGAAGTGTTCCAGAACATGACCGGCACCACCGGCGCTGCCTGGAACGACCCTGTGAAGGGCGGCGAGCTCGCCAAGAGCCAGATCGACCGTGGCGCGGACGTGATCTACCACGCGGCAGGCGGCACCGGTGTCGGCGTTCTGCGCGCTGCCGCGGATGCGGGCAAGCTCGGCATCGGCGTCGACTCCAACCAGAACGGTATGCACCCGGGCAAGGTCCTGACCTCGATGGTCAAGCGTGTCGACAACGCCACCTACAACGTGTTCGATCAGGCCAAGAAGGGCACCTTCAAGTCCGGCGTCTCCGTGCTCGGCCTCAAGGAGGACGGCGTGGCCTGGGCGCTCGACGAGCACAACAAGGCGCTCATCACCCCCGAGATGAAGGCTGCTGCCGACAAAGCCGCCGAGGGCATCAAGTCCGGCGCCATCAAGGTCCACGACTACATGTCGGACTCCAAGTGCCCGGTCTAAGATAAAGTCTCGCCGGACGCCGGTTTTCAGGCCGGCGTCCGGAACTGTTTTGACGATAGTTTCTTCATGTTTCTGATCCCGGCATCCACGCGCACCGGCCGGGAGGATGTTTGAGGCTCATGTCCCCCGCCATCCAACTGTCCGACATCAACAAGCGCTTCGGCGAGGTTCATGCCAACAAGGACGTGAATCTCACCGTCGAGCGCGGCACGATCCACGGCATCGTCGGCGAGAACGGCGCGGGCAAGTCGACGCTCATGTCGATCCTCTACGGGTTTTACGAAGCGGATTCCGGCGAGGTCCGGGTCGGCGGCAAGCCCGTCGCGATCCGCTCCCCCGCCGACGCCATTCATGTGGGCATCGGCATGGTCCACCAGCACTTCATGCTGGTGGAGACATTGACCGTGGTCGAGAACGTGATGCTCGGCGCCGAAGGCGGGACGATGCTGCGCGCGGGCGAGGCGAAGGTGCGGGCCGAGCTCGCGCGTCTGGCGCGGGACTACGGCCTCGAGATCGACGTGGATGCCATCGTGGGCGACCTCTCCGTCGGCCTGCAGCAGCGCGTCGAGATCCTCAAGGCTCTCTATCGCGGGGCGGACATCCTCATCCTCGACGAGCCGACGGCGGTGCTGACGCCGCCGGAGGCGGATGCGCTTTTCGAACTGCTCCAGGCCCTGAAGGGCCAGGGCAAGACGGTCATTCTCATCACCCACAAGCTGCGCGAGATCATGGCCGTGACCGACCGCGTCTCGGTCATGCGCCGCGGCGAGATGGTCGCCACCGTGGAGACCAAGGATACATCTCCGCCGGAGCTTGCGGAGCTCATGGTCGGGCGGCGCGTCCTGCTGCGGGTCGAGAAGTCCGAACGCCAGCCGGGAGCGCCCCTGCTCGAAGTCGAGAACCTCTCCGTCATCGACCATCGCGGCGTGCAGCGGGTTGCGAGCGCCTCCTTCAAGGTCCATGCGGGCGAGATCGTCGGTATCGCCGGCGTCGCCGGCAACGGACAGAGCGAATTGCTCGAAGCGCTCGCCGGAATGCGGCAGCCCACGGTCGGCACCATCCGGTTCGAGGGGCGCCACATCCGCCTCAGGGACTACAATCCGCACCACATGCGGCAGCTCGGGCTGCTCCACGTGCCGGAGGACCGGCTGCGCATGGGGCTCGTTCCGGCCTTTCCGGCTTTCGAGAGCGCGGTGCTCGGCTTCAGCGACGAGCCGCATCTCGGCCGCGGGCCGATCCTCGACCACGACCGCATGGTCGCGGATCTCGCCGCCAAGATGGAGCATTACGATGTCCGCCCGCCGGCGCCCCGGCTGAAGACGTCGAAATTCTCCGGCGGCAACCAGCAGAAGATCGTGCTGGCCCGCGAGATCGAGCGGAACCCGAAGGTGCTTCTGGTCGGCCAGCCGACACGCGGCGTCGATATCGGCGCCATCGAGTTCATCCACCGCCGCCTGATCGCCCTGCGGGATGCCGGCGTCGGCATCCTCCTCGTCTCGGTCGAGCTCGACGAGATCATGAACCTGTCCGACCGCATCCTCACCATGTGCGGCGGCCAGATCACCGGCGAGCGCAAGCCTTCGGAGACCAGCGAGCAGGATCTCGGCCTCCTGATGGCCGGCGTCGCCGACGAGGCCGCGTGATGCAGCCACGCCTTTCCCTCGTCACCCTGGGCGTCGCCGACATCGCCAGATCGCGTGCCTTCTACGAGGCCTGGGGCTGGAAGGCGTCCTCGATCAGCCAGCCGCAGGTCGTCTTCTTCCAGGCGAACGGGCTGGCGCTCGCGCTCTTCGGTCGCGCCGATCTCGCGAAGGATGCCGGCGTGGAGGATCGCCCGACCGGGTTTTCCGCCGTCACGCTGGCCTACAACGCGCGCTCGAAGGCGGAGGCGGATCAGGTCTATGCCCGCGCCGTCGAGGCCGGAGCTCATCCCGTCAAGCCGCTGCAGGATGTGTTCTGGGGCGGCTACTCGGGCTATTTCTCCGATCCGGATGGGCACCTTTGGGAGGTGGCCTGGAATCCGTCCTTTCCTCTCGATGAGCAGGGCCATCTGTTCCTGCCGGATAGTCTGACGTGAGCGCTCCCATCGACCTGCCCAAATGGGCCGACACCGTCGTCGTGCCTGCTCTCTCTGTCGTTGCGGCCTTTCTCGTCGCCGGTCTCGTCGTGCTGGGCATCGGCGAAAACCCGCTGACGGCGACGCGCGTGCTCCTTCAGGGAAGTCTCGGCACAGGGGAGGGGCTCGGCTTCACCCTGTTCTACATGACGGATTTCATCTTCGTCGGGCTTGCCGTGGCCGTGGCCTTCCATGCGGGCCTGTTCAACATCGGCGGCGAGGGTCAGGCGACCCTGGCGGGGCTAGGGGTGGCGCTCGTTCTCAACAACCTCACCTTCCTGCCGGGCTTCCTGCTGATCCCGCTCGGCATCTTGGGCGCAGCCGCCTTCGGCGCGGCATGGGCCGCGATCCCGGGCTATCTCCAGGCCAAGCGCGGCAGCCACATCGTCATCACGACGATCATGTTCAACTGGCTCGCCAGCGTGCTGATCGTCTATCTGCTCGTGAACGTGCTGCGCGAACCGCAATCCATGAACCCGGAAACGCGGGCCTTTCCCGAGCAGTCCTACATTCCGTTCATGCACGAGGCGCTGGGCGCCTTCGGCATCCAGGTGCCGCCGTCCCAGCTCAACCTCACCCTGTTCCTGGCGCTGGCCGCCGCCTACGGCGTGTGGCTCCTCATCTACCGCTCGCGTCTTGGCTATGCGATCCGCGTGGTCGGCGCGAACCCGACGGCGGCGGTCTATGCAGGCATCTCTCCCGCACGCATCATCATCATCGCCATGGTGATCTCGGGCGCCCTCGCCGGAGGCCTCGCGGTCAACGAACTGATGGGCTACCAGCATCGCCTGCTGCTCGAGTTCACGGCGGGTTACGGATTCGTGGGAATCGCGGTGGCCCTGATGGGACGTGCGCACCCGGTGGGCATCATTCTGGCTTCGCTGCTGTTCGGCATCCTCTATCAGGGCGGCGCGGAACTCGCCTTCGAGCAGCCTGCCATCACCCGCGACATGGTGGTGGTCATCGGCGGCATCATCATTCTTTTTGCGGGAGCCCTGGACGGGCTGTTCCGACGCCTCGTGGCCCAGGCCATGACGCGGTCGCGGTTGGCGAGGGCCTGAAGCCATGGATCTCGGCACCATCGTCACCATCTTCGACTCGTCCCTGCGGCTGTCCATTCCTCTTCTGGCCGCGTGCCTGGCGGGCCTCTGGTCCGAGCGCTCGGGGGTGGTCGATATCGGCCTCGAGGGCAAGATGCTGGTCGCGGCCTTCGCGGCCGCCGCCGCATCCTATGCGTTCGGCTCGGCCTGGATCGGCCTTTTCGCCGGCATCGGAGCCTCCATCGTCTTCGCCCTGATCCATGGCTTCGCCTCCATCAGCCAGCGCGGCAATCAGATCGTCTCCGGCGTCGCCATCAACATGCTCGCCGCAGGACTGACGGCCATCGTCGGCAATGCCTGGTACGGACAGGGCGGACGGACGCCGCCGCTCGAGGGCGAGCAGCGCTTCGGGGACGTGATCCTCGGGCATTCGGCGCTGGTCTACATCGTGCTCCTCGCCGTGCCGCTGACCTGGTTCGTGCTGGGGCGCACGCGCTTCGGGCTGCGCCTGCGGGCGGTCGGCGAGAACCCGGCCGCCGTCGATACGGCGGGCATCTCGGTCACGGGTCTGCGCTATGCCGCGGTCGTCATCGGCGGTGTCCTGTGCGGCTTCGCGGGAGCCTATCTGTCCGTCGGCCAATCGGCGGGCTTCCTGCCCAACATGACGGCGGGCAAGGGGTTCATTGCGCTTGCGGCGCTGATCTTCGCCAAGTGGCGCGCGTGGCCGGCGCTCGGAGCCTGCTTCCTGTTCGGCCTTCTGGACGCGGTCGCCATCCGCCTCCAGGGCATCGCGCTCCCCGGCATCGGCGAGGTGCCGGTGCAGGCCATCCAGGCCTTGCCGTATCTCATGACCGTCATCCTGCTCGCAGGCGTCATCGGAACCGCCATTCCGCCTCGCGCGTCCGGCATTCCCTATGTGAAGGAGCGCTGACATGCCCTCGATCGATGTGCTTTTCGAAGCCGCGAAGGCGATTCAGGCCAAGGCCTATGCCCCCTATTCCCGCTTCAAGGTCGGGGCCGCCATCGCGACGCCCGATGGCAAGGTCTTTACCGGCTGCAACGTGGAGAACGCGGCCTATCCGGTCGGGAGCTGCGCGGAGGCAGGCGCCATTTCGGCGATGATCGCGGCCGGCGGGAGCCGTATCGCGCAGATCGTCGTGATGGGCGAGGGCGAGAATCTGGTCACGCCCTGCGGCGGCTGCCGCCAGCGCATCCGCGAATTCGCGATGCCCGATACGCCGATCCACATCGCCGGGCCGGAAGGAATCCGGAAGAGCTTCACGCTCGATGAGCTGTTGCCCTTCTCGTTCGGACCCGACAATTTAGGTGCTCGATAAGAGATTTGTGATGCAGCAGAACGTTCAGGAGGCGGCCGAATTCGCGCGCGCCCGCGGCTTCGACGGCCGCTTCGACGCCGCCTTCGTGCTCGGCACCGGGCTCGGCCCTCTGGTCGATGAGCTCAGCGACCCGGTGAGCCTGCCTTACGCGGAGATTCCGCACTTTCCCAGGAGCGGCGTGTCGGGCCATGCGGGCCGCCTCGTGGCCGGCACCCTGGAAGGCAAAAGGGTTCTCCTATTCCAGGGACGGGCGCATTACTACGAGACGGGCGATGCGGGCGCCATGCGGGTGCCGGTCGCCTTCGTCAAGGAACTCGGTGTTTCCACCCTTGTCCTGACCAATGCCGCCGGCTCCGTCCGCCCGGAGATACGCCCGGGCAGCCTCGTGGCGATCGGCGATCATCTCAATCTCTCGGGCAGCAACCCGCTGCTGCGCGATCACACGGAGGGGCGCTTCGTCTCCCTCACGGGCGCCTATGACGAAGACCTGCGCCGGACGCTGCAGAAAGCAGCCGGAAAGATCGGCCTCGAACTGCCCGAGGGCGTCTATGCTTGGCTCTCCGGCCCGAGCTTCGAGACGCCCGCCGAAATCAGGATGGTTCAGATCCTGGGCGGCGATCTCGTCGGCATGTCCACGGTGCCGGAAGTGATCCTCGCGCGCTATTACGGCCTCCGGGTCGCGGCGGTGTCCGTCGTCACCAACCTGGCGGCCGGAATCGAGGGAGCCTCGCCCTCGCATCAGGAGACCAAGGACACGGCGGCCGAGGCCTCGGACAAGTTCAAGCGTCTCATTCGTGCATTCGTTGCGGAGCTCCCCCATGACTGACGCCGAAACGGCCGAGCGCGCCCTGCGCTGCCTGGATCTCACGGACCTGACGGACAACTGCACCGATCAGGCCATCGACGCTCTCTGCGCCAAGGCTCTCGATCCGCGCGGGCCTGTGGCTGCGGTCTGCGTCTGGCCGCAATTCGTCGTCCGTGCGCGGGAGACGCTGCGCGGCTCGTCCGTTCGCATCGCGACAGTCGTGAACTTCCCCGGCGGCGGCGAGGATGTGGGACGCGTCACGGACGACGTGCAGGAAGCGCTGGCCGACGGCGCGAACGAGATCGACCTCGTGCTGCCCTACGATGCCCTGCGCCGCGGCAATCCTGCGATTGCGGCCGAGATGATTGAGGCCGTGCGTGAGATGACCGATCAGGGCCGCCTGCTCAAGGTCATCCTGGAAACCGGTGAGTTGAAGGAGCCGGCCCTGATCGAGAAGGCGAGCCGCCTCGCGGTCGATGCCGGGGCGGACTTCATCAAGACCTCGACGGGAAAGACGCCCGTCTCGGCCACGCCCGAAGCCGCCGAGATCATGCTGAACGTCATCAAGGCGTCCGGGCGCCCTGTCGGGCTGAAGCCCTCGGGCGGCATCCGCACGCTCGCCGACGCCAAGATCTATCTCGACCTTGCCGACCGCATCATGGGGCCGGGCTGGGCCAAGCCGCAGACATTCCGCATCGGCGCCAGCAGCGTCTATGATGCGCTCATCGCCGCCATCGAGGGACGGGCCAGCACGGCAGCCGTCGGAACCTACTGACATGACCCACCTCCCGCAGGAAATCATCCGCCGCAAGCGCGACGGCGGCGTGCTCGCAGCCGAGGACATCCACAGCTTCATCGAAGGCCTCACGTCGGGCCGCGTCTCCGAGGGGCAGGCGGCATCCTTTGCAATGGCGGTGTTCTTCCGCGGCCTTTCGATTCCGGAGCGCGTGGCGCTGACCCAGGCCATGACGCAATCGGGGGAAGTGCTGAAGTGGAACCTGCCCGGGCCGGTGCTCGACAAGCACTCCACGGGCGGCGTGGGCGACACGATCAGCCTCGCGCTCGCTCCCGCCGTGGCCGCGTGCGGCGGCTATGTGCCGATGATCTCGGGCCGAGGCTTGGGCCATACCGGCGGAACGCTCGACAAGCTCGATTCCATTCCCGGCTACGTGTCGCAGCCCGACATCGAAACGTTCCGGCGCGTCACCGCCGAGATCGGCTGCGCCATCATCGGGCAGACGGCCGATCTCGCACCGGCCGACAAGCGCCTGTACTCGATCCGCGACGTGACGGCGACCGTGGAATCCATCGATCTCATCACCGCCTCCATCCTGTCCAAGAAGCTCGCCGCCGGCCTGCAGGGCCTCGTCATGGACGTGAAGTTCGGCTCCGGCGCCTTCATGGACAATGCCGCCGACGCACGCGCCCTGGCGGAGAGCCTCGTTCTCGTCGCGAACGGCGCCGGACTGCCCACGAGCGCGCTGCTGACCGACATGAACGAACCCCTGGCATCGGCCGCCGGAAATGCCGTCGAGGTCCGGTACATCGCCGATTACCTCACGGGCCGCCGCCGCGAGCCCCGCTTCCACGAGGTGAACGTGGAGCTGTGCGCGGAAATGCTCGTTCTGGGCAGGCTCGCCTCGGGCATCGCGGACGCCCGCGCCAGGATCGAGGACGCCATCTCGTCGGGCAAGGCGGCTGAGATTTTCCAGCGCATGGTCGTTGCGCTCGGCGGGCCTGCCGACCTTCTCGATCACCCCGGCCAGCATCTCAAGGCCGCTCCCGTCATCCGCCCGGTCCATGCGGAGCGGCCGGGCACCGTGCAGACGATCGCGACCCGCGACGTCGGCGTTGCCGTCGTGGCGCTCGGCGGAGGACGGACCCGGCCGCAGGATCCCGTCGATCATGCGGTCGGCCTGACCGATCTCGCCGGGATCGGAGAGACGGTCGACCGGGAGCGCCCGCTCGGCATCGTCCATGCCCGCAGCGAAGAGGCCGCCGAAGCCGCCGCACGCCATCTTCGCGCCGCCTACGGCGTTGGCGTCGGCGACGGAGCGGTCGAGCCCGGCGCCATCGTCCTCGAACGGATAGGAGCTTCCGCGTGACCTTGCTCGTTGCTCTCACCTGGCAGCCGGAGCCATGGGTGGAACGCTTCAGGGCGCATCTGCCCGGGCGCGAGATCGTGGTGCTCGGCGAGGATCTCGACAGAAGCAGCGTGCGCTATGTGGCGACCTGGGGTCCCAAGCCCGGCAGCCTCTCGGGGCTGCCCGCGCTGGAGGCGATCTTCTCGCTCGGGGCCGGCGTCGATCATCTGATGGGCTATCCCGATCTGCCTGACGTGCCCATCGTGCGCGTCTCCCAGGACGATCTCACCCATCGCATGAGCGAATACGTGGTGATGCACTGCCTCATCCATCTGCGCGACCAGCGCCGCTACGATGCCGATCAGCGCGCCAGGCGCTGGGACGGGGAACGGGCTCCGCCGATTGCGGGCGATGTGCGCGTCGGCGTGATGGGCTTCGGCGTCCTGGGCCAGGACGCGGCGAGAAAGCTCAAGGTCATGGGCTTCGATGTGGCCGGCTGGAGTCGCAGCCCGAAATCGGTCGAGGGCTTCGAGGTCTATTCGGGAGAGGATGGCCTCCGCGCATTCCTCGCCCGCACGGACATCCTGGTGAGCCTGCTCCCCCTCACTCCCGAGACGCGCGGCATCCTCAATCGCAGCCTGTTCGAGAAGCTTGCCCGCGACGGGCGTCTCGGCGGACCGATCCTGATCAATGCCGGGCGGGGCGGCTCCCAGGTGGAGGCGGACATCGTCGCCTGCCTCGACGACGGGACGCTGAAGGCCGCAACCCTCGACGTGTTCGAGGTGGAGCCCCTGCCGCAGGATTCTCCGCTCTGGACGCATCCGCGCGTCACGGTCACGCCGCATAATTCGGCGGTGAGCGATCCCGAGATGACCGCGCGCTACATCGCCGACCAGATCCGCCGCCACGAGGCGGGGCAGCCGTTCCAGAACGTGGTGGACCGCACGCGCGGTTATTAGCCGAGCCGTTTGATCGCGCTGATCGGGCCGTAGCTGGTTTTCCGGATGCGTTCCTCGGCCACGGCCAAGGGCTCGATAGAGACCGTCATGCTGTGACCGGTCGCATGGATCAGCCGGCTCTCGTCCAGCATCAGGCCCACATGCCCCTTCCAGAACACGAGGTCGCCGCGTTTGAGGCCGCCGAGGTCGGGACGCACCTCGACCTCCGTTCCGAGCTGCTCTTCCTGCATGTCGCTGTCCCGGGGCGCCTTGATGCCCGCAGCCGTCAGCACGGTCTGGGTGAGGCCGGAGCAGTCGAGGCCGGTGCTCGTCTTGCCTCCCCAAAGGTAAGGCGAATGGAGGAAGCGTTCGGCCACGGCGACGTAGTCGCTCTCGTGGCTGTCGAGGTCGGACAGGTGCGCGGCAAAGACCCAGCCGCCGGTGGCGAGGCGGGCGTAGTCGCCCTGAAATTCCGTGATCGCCAGCTTCGAATTGAGGGTCAGGCAGCCCAGGTCGGGCAGCTTCAGATTGGGGCCGGGATACACGAAGGTGCGGATGGCGCCGACCCGGTGGGTCGGCGCGGGACCCGGCTCGCCCAAGGCCTCGCTCGGCAGGTAGCCCACATAGCCGTCGTCGTGGAGCTGGACCCAGGACCAGCCCTCGTGCTCGTCGTAGACGGTCACGCCTTCTCCCATGATCGCCTGCGTATCGACGGGAGCCTCCCGCGACGGGTGCCGGTGCAGGGATGCGTAGGGGACGGCAACGCGCATGGGGGTGCCGGTGGCGAAACGCTCCGCTTCCACCTGCCCGCGCAGCTTCTCGTCGGCCAGGTCCGGACGGAAGGGCGTGATGCGGCGGTCGAAGGTCATAGGGGCAGCTCCTTGGCGCGGGCAGTGATAATGTCTCCTAACCGCTCCACCGCCAACGCGCCAGCCACCGTGCGCTGAATGATGACATTGCGCCGATCCGTCTCATCCCGGCGGCGGGAAACCAGGTCGAGCTTGCCCATGGTGTCGAGCGCGCGCGTGATGACGGGCTTGGTCACGCCGAGCTTCTTGGCGAGCCCGCGTACCGTGTGCGGCGGCGTCTCCAGGTAGATGGTCAGCAGAATGGCCATCTGGCGCGCGGACAGGTCCTCGCCCTGATGCACCAGGTCGAGATGCACGTCGTGCCAGAGCTTGAGGGATTGGAAAGCACGCAACTCGACAGGCATGGCTGCACCGCTCGTTTCGGGCCCGCATTATTGGCCCTGGAGCAGGCGGTGCAACCGCTCTTCGGAACTATGCTTTAGGAACCGTATCGCTGCTTGAGCAGGGCATAGATCAGCCGCGCCGCCTGCACCTCGCCTCCTTCGGGGCGGGCGGGCTTGGCGGAGCTGTTCCAGGCGAAGATGTCGAAATGGACATAGGCCTTCGCCGCGCTCACGAAGCGGCGGAGGAACAGGGCGGCGGTGATCGAACCGGCCAGGGGGCCGCCGGTGTTGTTCATGTCGGCGAATTTCGAGTCCAGCTGGCTCTGATACGGCGCCCAGAGGGGAAGCCGCCAGACCGGATCGTTCACGGCCATGCCGCACTCGGCGATCTCCGCCGCCAGCGCATCGTCGTCCGTGAAGAAGGGCGGAAGCTCAGGGCCCAGGGCAACGCGCGCCGCGCCCGTGAGGGTCGCGAAATCCACGACCAGCTCGGGGCTCTCCTCGTCCGCGAGCGCCAGGGCGTCGGCCAGGATGAGGCGTCCCTCGGCATCCGTGTTGCCGATCTCGACCGTGATGCCCTTGCGGCTCTGCAGGATGTCGCCGGGACGGAAGGCGTTGCTGGAGATCGAGTTCTCGACGGCAGGGATGAGCACGCGCAGACGGACCGGAAGGTCGGAGCCCATGATCATGGCGGCCAGCGCGAGCGTGGCGGCCGCGCCGCCCATGTCCTTCCTCATGAGGAGCATGGACGAGGACGGCTTGATGTCGAGGCCGCCGGTGTCGAAAGCCACGCCCTTGCCGACGAGCGTGATGCGCGGCGCATCCTCCCGCCCCCAGGTGAAGTCGATGAGGCGCGGCGGCGTGGCCGAGGCGCGGCCGACCGCGTGAATCATCGGGAAGTTCTGCTTGAGCAGATCGTCGCCGACGATGCTGCTGAAGGCCGCGCCGTGCTTGTCCGCGAGCTTCCGGGCGGCGGCCTCGATCCCGTCGGGGCCGAGATCGCTGGTCGGCGTGTTCACGAGGTCCCGGCCCATGGCAACGGCATCGGCGATGCGGGACACCTCGTCCGCATCGACCCCGCTCGGCACGACCAGGCGAGCCGATTTGGCCGGGCGCTTGCGATAGCGATTGAACGAGTAGGAGCCGAGCAGCCACGCCAGAGCGGCAAGGGCGGGGTCGGGTGTCGCGGTCTCGAAGCGGTAGACGCCGTCCGGAAGCAGAGCGGGCAGCTTGCCGACGAGGAAGGGGTTGGGGTGCTTGGCACCTTCCCCATCGAGGCCGAAGACGGCGCCCAGCAGGCCTCCATCCGCATCCGGCAGCAGGCAATGGCTGCCTGCCTTCGCCTCGAACCCTTGAGCCTTCGCGAAGTTCTGAGCAGCGGCCGGGAGATCGGTTGCCAGCTGAGGCCACGTTGCTTCGCTCACGAGCCAAATCGGCAGCGAACTTTCCGTCGAGGAGGCGAGAAGGGGGTGGTGCATCGGTGAAATCTCGGCGAGGGGAACGAAGGGGCGGGTCTATGCTGCGGCCTGCGCATGGTGGCGCACGATTCGCGCAAGGCCTGCGATGAGAGCCTGCTTCGGAGCGCGGATCTGCGCCGCGATGCCATGGCGCGCGAGAGCGCGGACATAGAGATCGGCCCGCGGGGCATCGGCCAGGATCGTCACGGAGGCAGGCTTGTCGAACTGGAACAGGGCGCTGTTGATCTCGTCCCCCGTGAGGAGGCCCGAGAGGTAGGGGCCCAGCAGATTGGTTTCCATGCGCCCGGACACCACGGCCGCGCGGGCGCCGAAGAGCAGGTGAAGGAGGCCGACCCGCCGGTCGCCCGTCTCGCCGCTGTTGCGGGCCGCCGCATCCAAGCCCAGATCGAACCCCTTCGGGTCGCCGGGCTCCGTTGCGGGCCGCCCGATCATGGAATGCTCGCGGAGCAGGGCGTACATCTCGCCGGTCATGTAGGTGGCGAAGCGCTGGACGCGTCCTGCCCGCATCTCGATCCACTTCGGATGGGTGCCGGGCGAGCAGACGATCCCGTCCTCCACGCCGGAGCCGAGCACCAGCGTTTCCTCTCCGCGCATGACGTCGGAGGCGCCGGGCGCCGGTTCGCAGAAGAGGCCGGGCACGATATGGGCCTTGCGCCCGCCGTCCAGATCCACGGGAATCATCGCCCCGGCGATCTCGGCCGGGCCTGCGGGGCAGGTGGCATAGGGCGCCATCACCCAGCCTTCGCGGCTTCCGACCATTCCCACGAGGAGAACCGGCGCCGCTGGCTCTGCTTCGAGCCAGCGTCCGCATTGCCGCAGGAAGACGCCGCGATGCTCTCCCGCCTTCAGGGCGGACACTCCCTCGTCGGAGGAGACCTCGTCGAGAATGGTCTCGTTCTCGATGAGATATCCGCGGAAGCGGGTGGTTCCCCAATCGGCGACGATGAAGCGCAAGGCCGGCAATCCCCTGGTTTTCAGAGAGGGCTTAACAGAACAGGCGTTCAGCGCGTTCCATACATCCGGTCGCCGGCGTCGCCGAGGCCCGGAACGATGTAGCCGTGATCGTTGAGATGGCTGTCGACGGCGGCCGTCCAGATATGGACGTCGGGGTGAGCGCCGCGCAGCTTCTCGATGCCTTCGGGGGCTGCGAGCAGGCACACGAAACGCAGATCCTTCGCTCCGCGCTCCTTGAGCCGGTCGATGGCGGCCACGGCGGAGTTCGCCGTGGCGAGCATGGGATCGAGCACGAGCACCATGCGGTCGGCGAGATCGGAGGGCGCCTTGAAATAGTACTCCACCGCCTGCAGCGAATCCGGGTCGCGGTAGAGGCCGATATGGGCGACGCGCGCGGCGGGGACCAGGGTCAGCATTCCGTCGAGAAAGCCGACGCCGGCCCGCAGGATCGGCGCGAAGACCAGCTTCTTGCCGGCGATCTGCGCCCCTTCCATCGTGGTCATCGGCGTTTCGATCTCGATCCGCTCCATGGGAAGGTCGCGGGTCACCTCATAGCAGAGGAGCATGCCGATCTCGTTGAGGAGCTGGCGGAATCCCTTCGTGGAACGCTCCTTGTCCCGCATCAGCGTCAGCTTGTGCTGAACCAGCGGATGATCGACCACGGTCACGCCCTGCATGCTCTTTCCCTCTTTGAAGCTCGTGTGCTGGTTCATCTAAAACACCGTTCCGTCGCTGATGATCGTGAGGGGCGGCGAGCCGTCCTGGCGCCGCTCCCTGGCCAGTCTGCGCCCGGTCGCCCAGGTGCCGCCTTCGAGCACCTTCGCGAGCGGAAAATCTTCCGCCTTGAAGCCCAGCCTGGACCTGATCGGATCGGCAATGCGGTCGAGAAGGGCAACCGTCAAGGCCCGCCACTCGACGACGAGCGTCGAATCGACGGTGTGGGAGCGCTCGGCATCCGCCGGATCCTTCAAGGCCAGCACGCCTGAATCGAGGAAGAGGCCGCCGTTGCGATATTCGGGCAGGCCGGTGAGGCCATCGACCTCCACGACCGTGTAGCCCGCCCATTCCAGGGGCTCGATCAGCGAGTAGGCCAGCCACTGGGACAGCTTGTGGAAAGGCACCAGGCCTTTGGTCACGTCGGGCGCCTCGACCAGCGGGTGGCGCCAGGTGTCGCCGAGGTCCACGCCGCCGAGGGTGATGCGGCCGGGCCAGATCGGGCCGAGATGGTCGAGAAGGGCATCCAGAATGGAGGTCGCCCGAATCGTGTCGCCCTCGGCGGTCTCCGCGATCACGTCGAAGAGGCCGCCCGGACGCGGATCGTCATGCTGGCCGAAGATGTCCGGATTGGTCGCGACGACCCGGCCGAGGCGGTTGAGCAGGGAGGCCCGGCCCTCGACTCCGATCAGGGGATTGTCCTGCGTCACCTGAAATCCGGATGCCAGGTCGTCCGGCGCAAGAGTGAGCAGAACATCCGCATCGACGCGGAAAGGATCCTCGGGCCGGCTGGAAAAGGCGCCGCCGATGAACATGTCGAAGCTCGCGACGGCCAGGCCTTCCGACCGGATATAGGTTTCGCCCGTACGCCCTTCTTCGTAACGCCACTGCGCGCCGGCACCGGCATCGAGCAGCACCGAGACGATGGCGAGGTCGAAGGCGGAACGGGCCATGGCGGCGGCGTCGGGCCAGGGGGCCCCGTGCATCACCGCGTCCCACCGGTCGTGACCTCCCGCGGAGAAGTGGCGCCAGCGGGCATGGAAGGGGATCTCGAGGGCGGGATAGGCCTCACGGATCGTGGCGACGACCTCGTCGGCGCAAGAGTCGAGCCGGTCGAGATGAACGTTGAAATGCCGGAGGCGGCCGTCGAGGCCATGCCGGAGAATCTGGTGAGACCTGTCGCGAACGGCCGCGGCGGACAACAGGCTGCGGGCGGCTTGTGTTTCCGAGGAAATGTTAGGCTGATCCGTCACGCAAGGCCCCGATGCTTCCGAAGGAGAAGCGTTAGCATAGAGTGAGGCTCCGCAGCACTCTCGCACGGAGCCGTTTGAAGAGAAGGTTAAGAGCTAGAAGCGCTCGAGGTCGCGGCCCTTCACCTTGTCTAGTTCCGAGGCATCGGGCGCGCCGTCGGGAGTGTAGTAGCCGGCCGCCTTCTTCGCCTCCAGCTCCACCTGCGCATCCGGAGGCACCAGCTCGGGCGGGATGGGGACACGCTCCACCACCTCGATTCCGGAACCCGTGATGGCGTCGTACTTCATGTTCGACATGGACATGAGCCGGTCGATGCGGCGGATGCCGAGCCAGTGCAGCACGTCGGGCATGAGCTGCTGGAAGCGCGCGTCCTGCACCCCGGCCACGCACTCGGTACGCTCGAAATAGGTGGTTGCGGAATCGCCACCCTCCTGCCGCTTGCGGGCATTGTAGACGAGGAACTTCGTGACCTCGCCGAGCGCCCGCCCTTCCTTGCGGTTATAGGCGATGACACCGACGCCGCCGGACTGGGCCTCGCGCACGCATTCCTCGATGCCGTGGACCAGATAGGGACGGCAGGTGCAGATGTCGGAGCCGAACACGTCCGACCCGTTGCACTCGTCGTGCACGCGGCAGGCGGTCCTGCGCTTCGGATCGCTCAGGCCCGCCACGTCGCCGATGATGTAGACGGTGGTGTTGCCGATCGGCGGCAGGAAGACGCTCATGTCCGGGCGTGTGACGAGCTCCGGGAACATGCCGCCCGTCTGCTCGAACAGGGTGCGCCGCAGCTCGCCCTCGGAGCAGCCGAACCGAGCCGCGATGCCGGGCAGGTACCAGACCGGATCGACCGCCACCTTCGTGACGGAGATGTCGCCCGATTCATGCAGGACGCCACCGTCGGCCTTCAGGCGGCTGGAGCCCATGGCGGAGAGGATCTCCGGCATGTTGAGGCGCGCCTTGGTGACCGCGATGGTGGGGCGGATGTCGACGCCTCCCGCAATCTCGGCCTTGAAGACCTGCCCGACCATGTGCCCCCAGGGATCCAGGGAGACGATCTTGCCGGGCTCGAACCATTGCGGATGGGGGCCGATCTCCGTGGTGGGGTGGGTGTTGTGCAGATCGGGCCGCGCCACGGGATTGAGGGCGCGTGCGGAGATCGCAAGGGCCCTGTAGAGCGAATAGGAGCCGCCATGGGCCCCGATCACGTTGCGGTCTGCGGGATTGGTCACCGACCCGATGATGGGGCCGCGCTCCCTCGGATTTTCGGCTCCCCACTTGATCGGATGGCGGCTTGTGGCGGCTGAAGGCTCCGGGTGGGACGTAAGCCGGATATGGGTCGAGCGGTTGGGTGAGCTCATAAATTCAAGTTCCACGCGTGAACGGGAAGACTCCCCATGGACCGTCCGGAGAGTCTCCTTACGATCTATGGGAATCTGATCCAAAGTTGCGGGCGCGTCAATGACCCCCGGTACACGCCGGGCGTCTAGAGCCAGGATCGGCCTTTTCCCGCATGGCCGACATCGAGATGGGCCAGCACACTGGCTCCGATATCGGCGAAGCTGCTGCGCTTGCCGATGGCGGCCGGCTCGACCTCCGGCCCGAAGCACAGGATCGGGATGTTCTCCCGCGTGTGGTCCGTGCCTTGCCAGGAGGGATCGTTGCCGTGATCGGCGGCGATGATGACGAGATCGCCCGGTTCGAGGACGGCCTCGATCTCCGGAACGCGCCGGTCGAAGGCCTCCAGCGCCGCCGCATAGCCGGGAATGTCGCGGCGGTGGCCGTACTCGCTGTCGAAATCGACCAGATTGGCGAAGACGAAGCCGCCGTCGCCCAGACCCCGCATGGCGTCGATGGCGGCCGACAGGCAGGCGTCGTTGCCGTTGGGCTTGATTTCCCGCCCCGTGCCGCGATGGGCGAAGATGTCGCCGATCTTGCCGACGGTGACGACCAGGCGGCCCGCCTTCGCCAGCGTGTCGAGAATGGTGTCGGACGGGGGAGGGGTGGCGAAATCCTTGCGGTTGCCCGTGCGCCTGAAGCCCTCCTCGGGCGAGCCGACGAAGGGGCGGGCGATGACCCGGCCGATCTTGTACCGGTCGCAGAGCTCGCGCCCGATGCGGCAGAGGTCGTAGAGCCGCTCCAGCCCGAAGGTTTCCTCATGGGCGGCGATCTGCAGCACGCTGTCGACGGAGGTGTAGCAGATCGGCTTTCCCGTCCGCATGTGCTCGGCGCCGAACTCGTCGATGATCTCCGTGCCCGACGCGTGCTTGTCGCCGAGAATTCCGGGAAGGTCCGCACGAGCGATCAGCGCATCCGTCAACTCCTTCGGAAAGGACGGAACGGTGTTCGGGAAGTAGCCCCAGTCGAAGGCGACCGGCACGCCTGCGATCTCCCAGTGGCCCGAAGGCGTATCCTTGCCTTTCGAGGTCTCGATTCCGTAGCCCCAGGCGCCCTTCAAGGGGCCCTTCGGCTCCAGATTGGGCGGGATCCTGCCCGTGGACGCCTCGCAGGCGAGGCCGAGGCCGAGCGCCGCCATATGGGGCAGATGGAGCGGACCCTGGCGCAGGCCCGCCCGGTCGCCGCGGCCCGTGGCGCAGGCCTCCGCAATGTGCCCGACCGTGTCGGCGCCCGCATCGCCATAGGCGGCAGCGTCCTGCGCTCCGCCGATGCCGACGGAATCGAGCACGATGAGAAGGGCGCGGGGCATGGTGTCTGTCCTTCGGGTCAGGGAGTCACGACCGATACTGCATTACGGCCGCAGTGGCGACCCCTGCTCGCCGTGGGGGTGTCCCTCATGGGCGTGCCCCTCATCATCGTGCGCATGGGGCCTGGGCGGGCATTCCGGGCCATGCGAGGACCCGCCGGAGGCATGGATTTCGATCTGGATCGTCGCGTGCCCGATGCCGAAATGCTCCTGCAGCTCCCGCTGCACGTCGGCCAGGAAACGGTCTCCGGGGTGGCCGTCGGGCATGGCCAGGTGTACCGTCAGGGCGGTCTCGGTCGTGCTCATGGCCCAGATGTGCAGGTGGTGCACGCGGGCGACGCCCGGGAGTTCGGCCAGGAATCGCCGAACCTCGGCCACGGCAATGCCCTGCGGCACTCCATGGAGCGACAGCGTCAGGGACTGGCGCAGCAGATCCCAGGTGCTCCAGACGATGACGCCGGCGATGACGAGGCTGAGGACGGGGTCGATCCAGGTCGCTTCGGTCCACAGGATCGCCGCACCGGCAAGCACGACGCCCAGCGAAACCGCCGCGTCGGCCACCATGTGCAGGAAGGCGCCGCGGATGTTGAGATCCTGGTGGCTGCCGCGCATGAAAAGAAAGGCGGTGAAGCCGTTCACGATGATCCCGATGCCGGCCACGATCATGACCGTGAAGGCCGCGACAGGAGCAGGGTTCATCAGGCGGCTGATGGATTCCCAGACGATGCCGCCGACCGCGACCAGGAGCAGGAGCGCGTTGAAGAGAGCCGCGAGGATCGAGCTCGAACGCAATCCATACGTGAATCTCTCGGTCGGGCTGCGCTTGGTGAGCAGGGCCGCGCCCCAGGCGATGGCGAGGCCGAGCACATCGCTCAGGTTATGGCCCGCATCCGACAGGAGCGCCATGGAATCCGCGAGGAACCCATAGACGGCTTCGATAATGACGAAGCCGAGATTGAGAACGATCCCGATGACGAAGGCGCGGCCATGCCCGGCCTGATGGGCATGGTCGTGGTGGGAATGGCCTGCTTGGTGGTGATGTGCGTGCATGGTCCGACCGCCCAGCCTCACTGCCTGACGGCGCCGGCTCCGACCGTCTCGAGGTTGAAGGCCGCGGCGAAGAGAGCCCGGGTATACTCCGTCTTCGGCTCCGCGAAGATGCTCTCGGCCGAACCCTCCTCGACGATCTGGCCGTTCTGCATGACCACCACGTGGTTCGCGAGCGCCCGCACCACCTTCAGGTCGTGGCTGATGAACATATAGGCGAGATTGCGGCGCTTCTGGAGGTCGCGCAGAAGCTCCACGATCTGCGCCTGGACCGACATGTCGAGAGCGGAGGTGGGCTCGTCGAGCATGATGAATTCCGGCTCCAGGGCCATGGCGCGGGCGATGGCGATGCGCTGGCGCTGACCGCCCGAGAATTCGTGCGGGTAGCGGTCCATCGTCGCCGGATCGAGCCCCACATCGTGCAGGGCGCGGGCGACCACGTTGCGCCGCTCGCCATAGGAAAGGCCCTTGTCCTGCACGAGCAGCCCTTCCTCGACGATCTCCGCCACCGACATGCGCGGCGACAGGGAGCCGTAGGGATCCTGGAACACGACCTGCAGGTTCTTGCGCATCGGCCTGATCTCGTTCGCGCGAAGACCGTCGATGCGCTTGCCGAGGAAGACGACCGGCCCTTCCGACGCGACGAGCCGCAGGATCGCAAGTCCCAGAGTCGTCTTGCCGGACCCCGACTCGCCGACCACGCCGACGGTCTCCCCCTTGCGGATGCGCACGGATACGCCGTCGACGGCCTTCACATGGCCGACGGTCTTGCGGAAGAAGCCGCGCTTGATCGGAAACCACACCTTGATCGGGCCCGCATCGACGACGACCGGCGCATCGGTCGGCACGGGATTGCCGCGGCCCTTCGGCTCCGCTGCCAGAAGCCTCTGGGTGTAGGGATGCTGGGGATGGCCGAACACCTCCTCGACCGTTCCCTGCTCCACGATCTTGCCCTGCAGCATGACGCAGACACGGTCCGCCACCTTGCGGACGATGCCGAGATCGTGGGTGATGAACAGCATGGCCATGCCGAGCCTGCTCTTGAGCTCCGCGAGCAGCTTCAGGATCTGGGCCTGTACCGTCACGTCGAGAGCGGTGGTCGGCTCGTCGGCGATGAAGAGATCCGGCTCGTTTGCAAGCGCCATGGCGATCATGACGCGCTGACGCTGGCCGCCGGAGAGCTGATGCGGATAGGCGCCGAGCCGGCTCTCCGCGTCGCGGATGCCGACGAGGTCGAGGAGCTCGAGCGTGCGGGCGCGGGCATCCCGTTCGGACATCCCGCGATGGAGCTTGAGGATCTCGCCCACCTGCCGTTCGATGGTGTGGAGCGGGTTGAGCGATGTCATCGGCTCCTGGAACACCATGGCGATGTCGTCGCCGCGAACCTTCCGCATCTCGTTCTCGTCGGCGGCGATCAGGTCCTTGCCCTTGAAGAGGACGCGCCCGGACGGATGATGTGCGGTCGGATAAGGCAGGAGCTTGAGGATCGACAAGGCCGAGACGGACTTGCCGGAGCCGGATTCGCCGACGAGCGCCACCGTCTCGCCGGCCCTGATGTCGAAGGAGATGCGGTCGACCGCAAGCGTGTCCCGCTCTCCCTGGCGGAAGGCGACCGACAGATCCTGAACCGAAAGAAGGGGCTCCGTCATCGGAAGGCCTTTCTGGGGTCGAAGGCGTCGCGCACGGCCTCGCCGACGAAGATGAGGAGGCTCAGCATGAGCGCGATCACGAAGAAGCCGGTGAGCCCGAGCCACGGCGCCTGAAGGTTGGCCTTGCCCTGAGCGAGCAGCTCACCCAGCGACGGAGATCCCGGAGGCAGGCCGAAGCCGAGGAAGTCGAGGGAGGTCAGGGTCGTGATCGAGCCGTTGAGGATGAAGGGCAGGAAGGTCAGCGTGGCCACCATCGCATTCGGCAGGAGATGCTTGAACATGATGGTGGCGTTGGACAGCCCGAGGGCGCGCGCGGCGCGCACATACTCGAAGTTCCTGGCCCGCAGGAATTCCGCCCGCACGACGCCCACGAGGGAGACCCAGGAGAAGAGCAGCAGGATGCCCAGGAGCACGAAGAAGCTCGGCGTGATGATGGACGAGATGATGATCAGCAGGTAGAGCGCCGGAATCGCGGTCCAGATCTCGATGAAGCGCTGGAAGAGAAGGTCGACCCAGCCGCCGAAATAGCCCTGCACGGCGCCGGCCAGGACCCCGATGACCGACGAGATGCTGGCGAGCGCAAGGCCGAACAGAACCGAGATGCGGAAGCCGTAGATCAGGCGCGCCACCACGTCCCGGCCCTGATCGTCGGTGCCGAGCCAGTTCCACTCGATGTCGCTGCAGCCGGTGCCGCCGGTGCGCTCCGCGATCGGGCGGCACTGCTCGTCCGTCAGCATCCAGGTCGGAGGCGCCGGGGCGGGCACCGGCAGGTCCAGATTGTGGGTGTTGTAGGAGAAGCGGATCGGCGCCCACAGGAGCCAGCCGTTCTCCTGGATTTCCTGGGAGATGACCGGGTCGCGGTAATCGGTCTGCGCCAGGAAGCCGCCGAATTTCTCCTCCGGATAGTCGACGAAGGCCGGGTACAGCAGCTCGCCCTTGTAGGAGGCCAGGATCGGCCTGTCGTTGGCGATGAATTCCGCAAACAGGCTCAAGGTGAAGAGCACGAGGAAGATCCAGAACGACCAGTAGCCGCGCCGGTTGGCCTTGAAGTTCTCCAGCCGGCGCCGGTTGAGTGGCGAAAGACGGATGAACCCTTGCCTCGGGAGCGGAGGCGCCATCGGGATGCTGGAGGCAGGGGAGACGACGGGAACGTTCTCGTTCATCTCATGCCTCCCGTGTCTCGAAATCGATGCGGGGATCGATCCAGGTATAGGTGAGGTCCGAGACCAGGTTCACCACGAGGCCCACGAGCGAGAAGATGTAGAGATTGGCGAAGACCACGGGATAGTCGCGGTTCACGATCGACTCGAAGGAGAGAAGGCCCAGGCCGTCGAGGGAGAAGATCGTCTCGATGAGGAGAGCGCCGGCGAAGAACGCGCCGATGAAGGCGCCCGGGAAGCCCGCGATCACGATCAGCATGGCGTTGCGGAAGACGTGGCCGTAGAGCACCTGCCGTTCCGATAGGCCCTTCATCCGAGCGGTGAGCACGTATTGCTTGCGGATCTCGTCGAGAAACGAGTTCTTCGTGAGTAGGGTCGAGGTGGCGAAGGCGCCCAGCGCCATGGCGGTGATGGGCAGGGCGATGTGCCAGAAATAGTCGAGGATCTTGCCCGCGAGCGAGAGCTGCTCCCAGTTCTCCGACGTCAGCCCGCGCAAGGGGAAGATCTGCCAGAACGAGCCGCCCGCGAAGAGCACGATCAGGAGGATCGCGAAGAGAAAGCCCGGAATCGCATAGCCGACGATGACGACGGCGGATGTCCAGATGTCGAAGGTGGAGCCGTCCCTCACGGCCTTCTTGATGCCGAGCGGAACCGAAATGGCATAGGACAGGAGCGTCATCCAGAGCCCGAGGGAGATCGAAACCGGCAGTTTCTCCTTGATGAGCTCCAGCACCGAGATGTCGCGGAAGTAGCTCTTGCCGAAATCGAAGCGGGCATAATCCCAGAGCATCTTGAGGAAGCGCTCGTGGGCCGGCTTGTCGAAGCCGAACTGGGTCTCCAGCTGCTTGATGAATTGCGGGTCGAGGCCCTGCGCGCCGCGATAGCGGGAGGAGGTGGTGTCTCCGCCGCCGCCTCCGGGGGCGCCTTGCCCGCCCGAGAAGTCGCCGCCGCCGCCGGAGATGCGGGAGGTGGCGCCCGAATCCTGTCCCTGCAGCTGCGCGATGATGCGCTCGACAGGGCCGCCCGGGGCGAATTGCACGATCACGAAGGAGATGAGCATGATCCCCAGAAGGGTCGGGATCATGAGGAGGATGCGGCGCGCGATGTATGCGAGCATCAAGCACCCGCCCGTGCACGGCCGATGCGGCCGAGATGGGTGTCGCTGAAGCCGGAGGCGTATTTCAAGCCGTATCCTAACATGCGGTCAAACCCGATATGAGCGGCCCAGATCGCGGCCATGCCCAGGAAGATAGGGCTGTCGAGCAACAGCCCAACCCCGGCCAGGGCCGCCGGTCCGACGGTCGAATGCAGGATATTGTAGACCATAGCCCCCAGCCGAGGACCAGCCCCATAGGCGGCAAAGCTTGCATCGGGAGCGAAGAACAGGATCGCGTAAAGCCACCAGGACAGGCCCGTGAGGCCGTAGACCGCCGTCGCCGCGGCGAGCAGCGCCACGCCTTCCGCACGCAGGAACGCTCGGGGAGCGCCGGTCACGGCAGGTGTTTCGAGTAGTCTCTCCAAGCTTATCCTCGTCCGATCCGTTTCGCCTTCTCCGCATCATACCACCATATTCCAGGTGCGCCCGATCCGAAGCGCGGCTTCGTTTCGGGACGGGAGAACTGGTCCCAATAGGCGAGCCAGTCTTCGGCCTTGTACCACATGGGAACCCAGTAATGGCCGGAGCGGAGAACCCGGTCGAGCGCCCGGCAGGCGATGACGAGGTCGGGCCGGGTCTTGGCCTGGGAGATGCGCTCGATCAGGGCGTCCACGGCGGGATGGGCGATTCCTGCGATGTTGCGGCTTCCCGGCGTCTGCGCGGCCTGCGAGCCATAGACGATGCGCAGGCCGTCGCCCGGCGTCGCCGAGCCGCCGAGGCTGCGGCTTGCCATGTCGAAGTCGAACTCGTCCATCCGGCGCTGATACTGGGCCGCATCCACGATCCGCGACCGGGCCTCGATGCCGAGCCGCTTCAGATTGGCCTGGAACGGCTGGGTATGCGGCTGCAGGGCGGACTGGAAATCGAGAAACTCGATGGTGAAGGGCTGCCCGTTCGGCAGTTTCAGCACGCCGCCCTCGCGCTTGCATCCCGCCGCCCGCAGGAGTTCGTCCGCGCGGCGCAGGAGCCTGCGGTCCTGCCCTGAGCCGTCGGAGACCGGCGGCACGGGCGGCTCGCCGAAGACGGAGGCGGGAAGCTTGTCGCGGAACGGTTCCAGGAGCGCCAGCTCCTCGGGAGAGGGCGCACCGACCGCCTTCATGTCGGTGTTCTCGAAATACGACGTGGTGCGCTCGTAGGCGCCGAACATGATGTTCGTGTTCGTCCATTCGAAATCGAAGGCGAGGCCGATGGCTTCCCGAATGCGCGGGTCCTTGAAGGCGTCGCGGCGGGTGTTGAAGTACCAGCCCTGGATGGAGACCGGCGACTCGTTCGGGATCTCCTCCTTCTTCACGCGTCCTTCGCGGACGGCCGGGAAGTCGTATCCCGTCGCCCAGATCCGCGAGGTGTATTCCTCGTGGAAGTTGAGCGTGCCGTTCTTGAACGCTTCGAAGGCGACCGTGCGGTCGCGGAAGTACTCGTAGCGGATGCGGTCGAAGTTGTTCTGGCCGACATTCACCGGCAGATCCTTGGCCCAGTAATCCGGCACGCGCTCGAACTCGATGAAGCGCCCCTGCTCGAACCGTCCGACCTTGTAAGGGCCCGAGCCGAGCGGCGCTTCCAGGGTGGAGGCCTCGAAGTCGCGTCCCTGCCAGTAGCGCTCGGAGAAGATCGGCATTCCCGCGACGGTCAGATGCAGGTCCCGGCTCCGCTCCGGAGAGAGCTGCACCCGCAGGACGTCCTCCGCCTCCGCTTCGGCGGAAGCCATCTGGGTGAGGATGGAGCGGAAGATCGGGTGCCCCTTTTCCTTGAGCACGTTCAAGGAGAACGCCGCATCCCGCGCGGTCAGCCGCGATCCGTCATGGAAGCGCGCCTCGGGGCGCAGGATGAAGCGGTAGGTCAGCCTGTCGTCGGAGATGCGGATGCTCTTGGCGACGAGCCCGTAAAGGGCGTCGGGCTCGTCGCCCGATCCGGCCATGAGGGTGTCGAAGGTGCCGCTCATGCCGGCGGCGCCGTCCCCCCTCAGCACGTAGATGTTGAGGGTGTTGAAGGTGTCGAAGTTCTGATTGCCGATGGCCTGCTTGATCTGGACCGCAAGCGTGCCGCCCTTGGGGGCGTCGGGGTTCACATAGGCGAAATGCTTGAAGTCGGGGCCGTATTTCAGGTCGCCGAAGCTGGAGAGGCCATGGGTCTCGGTCTCGCCGCCTTCCTGCGCCCAGGCGAAGCGGGGCAGGCCGGCGAGGGCCATGGCGGCCACACCGCTCTGGAGGAGGGTTCGGCGTGTCGGCTGCGTCATCGGGGTGCTCCGGTCTTGGCGGCCTTGGCCTCGTCGTACCACCAGATGGTGGGGAAGGCGGCTCCGCCGTAGCGCGGCATCGTTTCGGGATGGCTGAAGCGGTCCCACCGCGCGGTCCGCTGCTTCAGATAGGTCCATTGCGGGACCATGTAGTCGTGGGCGAGCAGAACGCGGTCCAGGGCCTTGGTGGCGGCCACCAGCTCGGCGCGGTCCTTGGCGAAGATGACCCGGTCGATGAGGGCGTCGACGCCCGGATCGGCGATGCCGGCGAGGTTGCGCGAGCCCTCCCGCTGCGCCGCCTGGGAGCCCCAGTATTCGCGCTGCTCGTTGCCCGGGGACAGGGATTCGGGCCAGACGCTGGAGATGACGTCGAAGTCGAAGGAGCGGACACGGTTGACATACTGGACGTCGTCGACCGTTCGCACCGACGTGACGATGCCCAGCCGGTCGAGCGCCGCCTTGTAGGGCAGGAAGACGCGCTCGTCGTTCGGGGAATCGGCCAGAAGCTCGATCGTCAGGGTCTCGCCCTTGGCGTTCACCCGGCGGCGGTCCTTCAGTTCCCATCCCGCCTCGCGCAGGAGCCTGTCGGCCTCGCGCAGGTTCTCGCGGATCGCCGTGGGCGAGTCGCTGACCGGGTTGGTGTAGGGTGTCGTGAAGACCTGAGGCGGCACCTTGTCGCGCACGCTTTCGAGGATCGCCAGTTCCTGTCCCTCCGGCAGGCCCGAGGATGCGATCTCCAGGCCGTGGAAGTAGCTCGAGACCCGCTCGTACTGACCGGAGAAGATGGTCTTGTTGATCTCCTCGTAGGGAAAGGCCAGGTTGAGGGCACGGCGCACCCGCTGGTCCTTGAACTTGTCCCGCCGCAGGTTCAGCACGAAGGCCTGCATGACGCCTGTCGCGCGCAGGGGGAACTCCTCCAGGATCACGCGGCCTTCCCGGCGGGCCGGAAAGTCGTAGCCCGTGGCCCAGTTGCGGGCGCTGTTCTCGGTGCGGAAGTCGATCCGGTCGCCCTTGAAAGCCTCCAGCAGCACCGTCGCGTCCCGGTAGTACTCGTTGCGGATCTCGTCGAAGTTGTGCTGCCCGACATTCACGTTGAGGTTCGCGCCCCAATAGTCCTTCACGCGCTCGTAGGTGGCGCTGCGCCCGGCCTCGAAGCTCTTGAGGCGGTAAGGACCCGAGCCCAGCGGCGGTTCGAGGGTGGTCTGCGTGATGTCACGCTTGCGCCCGTCCGGCGCCGTGCCCTCCCACCAGTGCTTCGGAAGCACGAGAAGCTGCCCCATGATCTGCGGCAGCTCGCGGTTGCCCTTCTCGTCGAAGGTGAACCGCACCTCGCGCTCGCCCACCTTCTCGGCCTTGGTCACATTGGCGTAATAGAAGGCGTAGGTCGGGCTGTTCTCCTTCAGGGTCTCGAAGGAGAAGATGACGTCCTCCGCCGTGACCGGCTTGCCGTCGTGCCAGCGCGCCTCGGGGCGCAGGCGGAAGGTCACGGACGAGTAGTCCTCGGGATAGGAGAAGGACTCGGCCAGGAGGCCGTAGGAGGCGCTCGGCTCATCGAGGGAGGAGGTGGTCAGGGTCTCGTAGACGAGCCCGAGGCCCTGCTCCGGGGCGCCTTTGACCCCCGCGACCACGATGTTGAAGCTGTCGAAGGTGCCCTGGGCGCCGAGCCGGACCAGCCCGCCCTTCGGGGCGTTCGGGTTCACGTAGTCGAAATGCTTGAAATCCGGGGGGTACTTGGGCTCTTCGAGCAGACCGGAGCCATGCCGCCACCGCGCTTCCTGGGCCGCAAGGGGAGAAGAAGCCAGGCACGCGGCCAGGAGGCTCAGCAGAATGGTTCGGAACAAAAAGCGTCTCCCTCGTCGGGGCTTCCATCGGTCAGGTACATTTTTGTCCAGAACCCGACGAGCGCAAGGGACGAGGCACAAAAGAAAAGCCGGGCCGCCAGGGCCCGGCTTCAAGATTGCGAGAGATCGCTTCGCCGTCTTACTGAGCGGCAGGCTGAGCGGCAGGCTGACCAGCCGGCGGAGCGGCAGGCTGGGCCGCAGGCTCGGCCGCCGGAAGCGGCGCAGGGTTGTCGGACAGGGTCCGCATGTAGGCGAGGAGATCCGCACGGTCCTGGGCCGTGGCAATGCCCGCGAAGGCCATGATGGTGCCGGGGACGGCCTGCTTCGGATTGTGAACGAAGGCGTCGAGCGCCTCGTAGGTCCACTCGCCGCCCTTTTCCTTCAGGGCCGCCGAGTAGTTGAAGCCGGCGTGAGAGGCGACGGGGCGGCCGACGATGCCGTAGAGGTTCGGGCCGACCTTGTTGGCGCCGCCGTTCTCGAAGGTGTGGCAGGAGGCGCACTTGCGCGCCTGGGCCTGACCCTTGGCCGGGTCGGCCCGGGCCAGGAGAACCGGGAGAGGCTCGGCCGGGGCGGCCGGAGCGGCGCCTGCGCCGGCGGCCTCGTCGGGAGCCGGAAGATCGTAGCCCGCGACTTCGGGCCTCTCGGGGGCGAACAGGCCGCCAGCGATGACGTTGACGCCGACCACGAAGAGAAGCGTACCGAAGACGGCGCCCGCGATCTTATTGGTCTCGATATTCATGAATTAGGCTCTCCTCGCCTTGGGAAACCGGCGGAACCAGCGCAACGGGTGGGTCGAGCGCGGGCGGGTGCCCGCGACGGGGCGTTGCTTAGCCGTAGAGATAGGGTTTTGACAATGGGGTTTTCTGGTGTTTTCGCCGGTCTCGTCGTCGCAGAGCGATCTTTAGGGCCCGAAACGGGCGCGGCCACCCCGTAGGGCGCCTTGCCGCAGGACGGGAAGACGTCAGGGCGCCCATGACAAAACGGCCACGCCTTGTTAAGGACGCGCAGCTTTCATCCGAGCGTCCTCCATGTCCGATCCTCTCGTCCTGATCCCGGCGCGCCTCGCGGCAACCCGCCTGCCGAACAAGCCCCTGGCCGACATCGCGGGCGAGCCCATGATCGTCCATGTCTGGCGCAGGGCGGTCGAGGCGGGAATCGGCCCCGTCGCCGTTGCGACCGACGCCCCGGACATCGCCGACGCCGTCGCTCGGGCGGGAGGGACGGCGGTCATGACCCGGGCCGACCACGCCTCGGGTTCCGACCGCATCTTCGAGGCTGTGGAAAAGCTCGATCCGGAGGGGCGGCACGACGTGGTCGTGAACGTCCAGGGGGACCTGCCCACCATCGATCCCGCCGCCATCGCGGCCTCGGTCACGCCCCTCGCGGACTCGGCCGTCGATCTCGCGACCCTGGTGGCCCTCATCCACCGGGACGAGGAACGGACCAATCCGAATGTGGTCAAGATGGTGGGCAGCGAAGTCGCGCCCGGCCGCTTCCGCGCCCTCTACTTCACCCGCGCCACCGCGCCCTACGGCGAAGGGGCCCTCTACCATCATATCGGGCTCTACGCATATCGCCGCAGGGCTCTGCAACGGTTCGTCGGCCTGCCTCCGTCCCGGCTCGAGCTTCGCGAGAAGCTGGAGCAGCTGCGCGCGCTGGAGGCGGGCATGCGCATCGATGCCGTCGTGGTGAACGACGTGCCGCTGGGGGTCGATACTCCCGAGGATCTGGAAAGGGCGCGCGACATCATTTCTGCGCGGAGAACATCATGAACAAGATCATTTCGTTCCAGGGCGAGCCCGGGGCCAATTCCCACACCGCCTGCGAGGAGGCCCGTCCCGACTGGCAGATCCTGCCCTGCGCGACCTTCGAGGATGCCTTCGCGGCCGTGATCGAGGGGCAGGCGGGGCTGTCCATGATCCCGATCGAGAACTCGATCGCCGGCCGCGTGGCGGACATCCACCACCTGCTGCCGACCTCGGGCCTGCACATCGTCGGCGAGCACTTCCTCCCCATCCATTTCCAGCTCATGAGCGTGGCCGAGGCCGACCTCGGCACGATCAAGAGCGTGCACAGCCATGTCCACGCGCTGGGCCAGTGCCGCAAGATCATCCGCAAGCTCGGCCTCAAGGCCCATGTGGCGGGCGACACCGCGGGCTCCGCCCGGGAGGTGTCCGAGTGGAAGGACCCGACCAGGGCCTCCCTCGCGCCCCGCATGGCGGCCAAGATCTACGGCCTGAAGATCCTGGCCGAGGACGTGGAGGACGAGGCGCACAACACGACCCGCTTCGTCATCCTGTCCAAGACGCCGCAATGGGCTCCGGCCGGACAGGGGCCGGCGGTCACGTCCTTCATCTTCCGCGTCCGCAACCTCCCGGCCGCGCTCTACAAGGCGCTCGGCGGCTTCGCGACGAACGGCGTCAACATGACCAAGCTCGAAAGCTACATGCTCGAGGGCGATTTCACGGCCACGCAATTCTATGCCGAGGTCGACGGTCACCCGGAGGACCCGAACCTCAAGCGGGCGCTCGAAGAGCTCGAGTTCTTCTCGCGCGAACTGCGCATCCTCGGCGTCTATCCGGCCGATCCCTTCCGCGAGAAGATCAAGGAAGCGGCGGAGTGACGGTCATCGTCCGCGACGGCCGCGAAGCGGATGTGGAGGGCATCGCCCGGGTCCACGTCCAGGGCTGGCGGGAATCCTACGGGGACTTCCTGTCGCCCGAGGCCCTTGCCGGTCTCTCGGTCGAGGAGCGGGCGCAGATGTGGCGGTCGATTCTGGCCACGCCCGACCCCAAGGGGAAGCTCCTCGTCGCCGAGGCGCCCGGCGGGGAGATCGTCGGCTTCGCCCGCGGCGGGCCCGTCGGTCCGAAGGGCGCCGATCTTCTCGGAACCGAAACCGAGATCTTCGCCATCTACCTGCTCGATCGCGTGAAGCGGCAGGGCATCGGCCGCAGGCTGATGGCCGGCATCTTCGGCCACCTGGCCGAGCAGGGCTTCGGCTCCACCGGGTTATGGGTTCTGAGGGACAACCTCCCGGCCCGCCGCTTCTACGAGGCGCTCGGAGGCGTTGCCGGCCGCGAGCAGTCCTTCGACCTGCGCGGACAGGAGGTGACCGAGGTCGCCTACCGGTTCGAGCCCATCCCGCATTCGGCCTGAGGCGCTCAGGCCTTCACCCATTCGCGGATCAGGTGGTTGGCGATGGCGATGGGGGAGGGCGCGGCGAAATCCTCGTGCGTGCCGTCCAACATGCGGCGGATGTCGTCCTTGGTGAACCAGCGGGCGTCCTCCAATTCGTCCTTGTCGATGTCGATCTCGTCCGTCAGCGCTTCGCCGACGCAGCCGATCATGATGGAGGAGGGGAAGGGCCAGGGCTGGGACGCGAGGTAGCGCACCTCGCCGACGCGGATGCCGGCCTCCTCGAAGGTTTCCCGCCGAACCGCGGCCTCGATGGTCTCGCCCGGCTCCAGGAAGCCGGCGAGGCAGGAATACATCTTTTCCGGAAAACGGGCCTGACGGCCGAGCAGGCATTTGTCCCCGCGCGAGACCAGCATGATCACGACCGGGTCGGTCCGGGGGAAATGCTGGGCGCCGCAGGCGGCGCAGTCGCGGCGGAAGCCGGCCTGGGCGGCTTGCGTGGGCGCGCCGCAATTGGCGCAGAAGCGGTGCCGGTTGTGCCAGTCGAGCATGGATTTCGCCATGGCGAGCAGACCGAGCTCTTCCGCCGGCACGAGGCCGCGGACCGCGATGGAGCGCAGGTCGGCCACCGCGAAGGACGGATCGTCCTGGAACAGCTCCGCCGCCTCCGGCGCCGCCAGGGTGGCGACGACGGGACGGCCGCCAATGGTGCCGAGAAAGACCTGTTCCTTGTGGGCGGAAAGGCGCCCCAGAGTCGAGGCCGGCAGCAGGCCCGTGCCGGGCTCTCCGGCCAGGAGGATCGGCAGGTCGCCCGCCACCAGCACCATGGCGGTCTGCGGGTCCTTGGCGAACCGGTCGAGAAGGCTCGGGTCGCGCTCGGAGCTGTGGCGCACGAGGGGGTTGGTGATGTAGCCGATCGGCATGGTCATGGAGGGTCAGGCTTCTGCGAAAAGGGTGGCGGCGCGTTCGATCAGGGCGGTGGCGGCGTGGGCCGGATAGGGCGTCCGGGTGCCATGGCCCCAGACGGGCCCCGGCCAGGCAGGATCGGAGCGGAAGCGCCCGATCACATGGACATGGAGCTGGGTGACGATGTTGCCCAGGGCGCCCACATTCACCTTGTCGGGCTTGGAGAGGGCGGTCATGACCTTGGTCGCGATTCGGATCTCCTGCATCAGCTGGACGGCCTGCTCGTCCGAGAGGTCCGTCAGCTCGCTGGCGCCGCCGATGCGGGGCACCAGCACGAACCAGGGAAAACGGGCGTCGTTCAGGAGCAGGACCGAGGACAGGGAGAGGTCCCCGATCGGGATCGTATCGGCGTCGAGCCGGGAATCGAGCTGGAAGGCTGAGGTCATGGCGCCACGTTAGCCGAGCTTGGCGGCCAATGCCTATCCCCGACTTGAGCCTGCAACCTCGGTGGTGAGTGAGTGCGCCGTCATTCCGGATGGCGGAGCCAGGCCCGGAACCCATAGCCGCCTGCGCCTCAGAAATGAGCGGCGAACGTCCCGCCTCATTCTGCATCGCTGCGTTTATGGGTTCCGGGTTCCGCTTGCGCGGCCCCGGAATGACAGGGCGTCACGCTTGGCCGAACTTCGAACCGAGTCGCCACTGCGGCTCAATGCGGCTTGCGTTCGGGTTGCGAAACCCCCATATAGGCGGTGGGAGGTTGGCGAGGGACGTCTCACTCGCCAACCGGGTCAGGTCCGGAAGGAAGCAGCCCTAACGAGACCGAACGGGTCTTCGTCCAGCCTCCCACCCCGGCGCTTCCGCAAGCGCCCGATGTGATCCCAAGCCTTGCAGCCGATGGACGAAACCACAGCCGGCACGCCCCTGATCGACGAGTCGGCCTTGCCGGGTTTCCCTCCTGCGCCCGTGGCGGCGCCGGCCTCGCCCTACCGCGTCCTCGCCCGGAAATACCGCCCCCGCACCTTCGACGATCTGATCGGCCAGGAAGCGATGGTCCGCACGCTCTCGAATGCGTTCGAGGCCGGGCGCATTCCGCAGGCCTGGATGCTGACCGGGGTGCGCGGCGTCGGCAAGACCACGACCGCCCGCATCCTCGCCCGCGGCCTCAACTATCAGAAGCCCGACGGCACCGGCGGCCCGACGATCCACATGCCCGAGCTCGGCCTCCACTGCGAGGCGATCATGGAATCGCGCCACGTGGACGTGCTGGAGATGGACGCCGCGTCCCATACCGGCATCGACGACGTGCGCCAGATCATCGACGGCATCCGCTACTCGCCGGTTTCGGCCCGGTACAAGGTCTACATCATCGACGAGGTCCACATGCTCTCGGAGAAGGCGTTCAACGCCTTCCTGAAGACGCTGGAGGAGCCTCCCCCGCACGCCAAGTTCATCTTCGCCACCACCGAGATCCGCAAGGTTCCCGTCACGATCCTGTCCCGTTGCCAGCGCTTCGACCTGCGCCGCATCGAGGCGGACAAGCTCGTGGCCCATCTCGGCCGCATCTGCGAGGCGGAAGGCGTCACCGCCGATCAGGAGGCGCTGGCCGCCATCGCCCGCGCGGCCGAGGGCTCGGCGCGCGATTCCCTGTCCCTGCTCGATCAGGCCATCGCCCATGGGGCGGGAATCGTGCAGGCCGAGACCGTCCGCGACATGCTGGGCCTCGCCGACCGCACCCAGGTGATCGACCTGTTCGAGGCGGTCATGCGCGGCGACGTGCCGGCGGCCTTCGCGGGCCTGCGCGCGCAATACGATTCCGGCGCCGATCCCGGCGTCATCCTGTCGGATCTCGCCGCCTTCTCGCACGTGGTCACGCGCCTGAAGCTGATCCCCGATGCGGCCAAGGATCCGGCCCTGTCGGAGATCGAGCGGAGCCGGGGCACGGATTTCGCCCAGAAGCTCACCGTGCGGACCCTGTCCCGCGCCTGGCAGATCCTTCTGAAGGGCATTCCCGAGGTCCAGGCTTCGAGCCGCCCCGTCGCGGCGGCCGAGATGGTGCTCGTCCGCCTGGCCTATGCGGCCGACCTGCCGACCCCGGACGAGGCTCTCCGCGCCCTGAAGGACGGTGCGCCGCTGCCCGCCGGCGGCCCGCCGGCACCGTCCGCCAGCCCATCCCCTCCCGCCACGTCGGGCAACATGGCGCTCGCCACCTCCCAGCCCAGGCCGCAGCCGAGGCCCGACCCCTCCGGGGGCGCTCCGGCCCTGCGCCTGCGCCGCTTCGAGGACGTGGTCGCCCTCGCCGGGGAGAAGCGGGAGATCGTTCTCAAGTCCGCCCTTGAGCGGGATGTCCGTCTCGTCCGGTTCGAGGAGGGCAGCATCGAGCTCAGCCTCGCCGAGGGCGGCAGCCGCACCATCGCCAACGATCTCGCCCGCGCCCTCCAGCTCTGGACCGGGCAGCGCTGGATGGTCGCCCTGTCCTCGGAAGAGGGGGCGCCGACCCTGCACGAGCAGGCGGCCACCGCCGAGCGGGAGCGCAAGGAAGGCGCGGCGAGCCATCCGCTCGTTCAGGCGGTCCTCGCCAAATTTCCCGGAGCGAAGATCGTCAACGTGGTCGAGCGCTCCGACAAGGCGGACGAGGGCGGCGTGATCGACGCCGAAGCGGAGATCCTCGGCGAGGCCGATGCGATCGACGCGCACGAGACCGAAGCCGACGACGATCTGGATTAGAGGGAACGGACATGAAGGACATCATGGGACTCATGAAGCAGGCTCAGGCGATGCAGCAGAAGCTGCAGGACGCTCAGGCCGAGCTGGAGAACGTGGAGGTCGAGGGCACGGCCGGCGGCGGCGCCGTGACCGTGAAGGTGTCCGGCAAGGGCGAGATGCGGGGGATCAGCATCGATTCCTCGCTCATGAACCCGGACGAGAAGGAAATCCTCGAAGACCTCATCGTCGCCGCCATGAACGATGCCCGCGGCAAGGCCGACCGGGCCGCGCAGGAGCGGATGGCGGAGCTGACCAAGGGCCTGCCGCTGCCGCCCGGCATGAAGCTGTTCTGAGGACTGAATGGCCCAACACGTTGCCGGACCTGAAATCGAGCGCCTGATCCAGCTGCTGGCCCGCCTGCCGGGCCTCGGCCCCCGCTCGGCCCGACGCGCGGCGCTGCACCTCATCAAGAAGCGCGAGACCCTGCTCAATCCCCTGAGCGACGCCATGCGCGTCGCCAACGAGCGGATCGTGGTGTGCTCGTCCTGCGGCAACGTGGACACGTCCGACCCCTGCACCGTCTGCAAGGACCCGAGGCGCGACGCCTCGATTCTCGTGGTGGTGGAGGACGTGTCGGACCTCTGGGCCCTCGAGCGCTCCGGCGCCGTCAATGCGCTCTACCACGTGCTCGGCGGCGTTCTCTCGCCCCTCGACGGGGTCAGGCCCGAGCACCTCAACCTGGATCGCCTCGTCGCCCGCGCCTCGGAGCCCGGCGTCACGGAGGTCATTCTCGCACTCAACGCCACCGTCGATGGGCAGACGACGGCCCATTACATCACCGAACTCCTCGGCCATCTGCCGGTGAAGGTGACGAAGCTCGCCCACGGCGTCCCCGTCGGCGGCGAGCTCGATTATCTCGACGAGGGCACCCTGTCGGCCGCGATCCGGCAGCGCACGAGCTTTTGAAGCCTCCGCCATCCTTCAAGGCCGAGGGACCCGTTCCCCCGCGCGTCCGGGCGCCGGCGCCCTGTCCTGCCGTAGAGGCAGAGTCTCAGGTGACAGGCTCGGCCGCCGTTGCTAATCACTCCCCATCTCAGCCCTTTCCCGAGTGATCCATGTCCAACACCGACCTCGCCCAAACCATCGACGCCGCCTGGGAAGACCGGGCCAACGTGAACCCCTCCACCAAGGGCGCGGTTCGCGAGGCCGTGGAGCAGGCGCTCCACCTTCTCGATTCCGGCAAGGCCCGCGTGGCGGAGAAAACCGGCGGCGACTGGCAGGTGCATCAGTGGCTGAAGAAGGCCGTGCTGCTCTCCTTCCGCCTCAACGACATGACCGTCATCAAGGGCGGTCCCGGCGATGCGGTCTGGTGGGACAAGGTGCCGTCGAAGTTCGACGGATGGACCGAGACCGAATTCAAGGCGGCGGGCTTCCGCGCCGTGCCGAACTGCACCGTCCGCCGCGGCGCCTATATCGCGCCGGGCGTTGTGCTGATGCCGTCCTTCGTCAATCTCGGCGCCTATGTGGACGAGGGCACCATGGTCGATACCTGGGCGACGGTCGGCTCCTGCGCCCAGATCGGCAGGAACGTGCATCTCTCCGGCGGCGTCGGCATCGGCGGCGTGCTGGAGCCGCTCCAGGCCAATCCCACCATCATCGAGGACAACTGCTTCATCGGCGCCCGCTCCGAGGTGGTCGAGGGCGTCGTGGTGGGCGAGGGTTCGGTGCTCTCCATGGGCGTCTTCATCTCGGCCTCGACCAAGATCATCGACCGCAACACCGGCGAGGTCTTCGTCGGCCGGGTGCCTCCCTACTCGGTGGTCGTGCCCGGCTCCCTTCCCGGCAAGCCGCAGCCGGACGGCACGCCCACCCCATCGCTCTACTGCGCCGTCATCGTGAAGCGCGTCGATGCCCAGACCCGCGCCAAGACCGGCATCAACGAGCTGCTGCGGGACTGACCAGTCTGGTGCCATCACCTGATTTGATGATATATTATATCATCAAATCAGGTGGACTATGAACTATCTCAGGCTTTTCTTCAGCTTCTTCGGGCGAATCCGACGCACGGTGTATTGGGGCGGATTGGTCTTCAACATCCTCGCCTTTCTGACTGTCTTCTTCATTGCGGATTCCATCGTCCTGAAATCGGGCGGGCATCTTTACGCTCAAGCCTTCAAGAAGTGTCTTCTCATCAGTGCTGTGATCGCATTGACAGTCTCGGCCCTGTCTCTGCATGTCCGGCGCGCGCGCGACAGGGGCCTGAACGGGTGGTGGGGTGCCTTGGGGTTCGGGGTCGTCGGGCTGAGCGGTTGGTGGATCGGACACATTTTGCCGACAATGCTCAAGGATCCGATGTACTTGCTGCCAGCCAGTCCAGCCTTAGCAGCACTGGCGTTTGTTCTCTTTCAGTTTGGCGTTATTCGGGGCCCAAACGGCTCCAACGAATCGGGCCCTGATCCACGCGTGGAGGACGCCATGGAGGAGATGCGCCTCATGTCGCGGAACTGACATGAGGTGGACCGGCTGGCATGCCGGGCCCTGTCTCCACCGCACGGTCATCTTGAGGCGAGCCGATGCGCGGACCTGCGCCGAGACCGGCGCCACGAACCGTTGCGATAGGAGCACCGAGGGCGACTTGATCTCCCTAAGACACCGCATAGATATGATATAAGATATCACGAAGGCGGTGTCCGGTGAGTGCTTTCGCCCTTTTCTTCAGCTTCCGTGGACGCATCAACCGTGCACGGTACTGGTTCGCGATGCTCGTTCTCACGGGGATTGTTGCTGTCCTGAGCGTGAGCATCGGTTATCTGGACGATGGGCGGGGCTGGACTGATTACGCTGTCCTGGCTCTTGTCTTTCTCGTTGTCGTCTATTCGGGCTTCGCAGTCAGTGCGAAGAGGCTTCATGACCGGGACAAGAGCGGCTGGCTGCTGTTGTACCTGCTGGCTCCCGCGCTGATTTTAGCACCTGCCGAAGCGATGCAGAATCGCCTCATCGTTCTTGCCGGAACTCTTTTCTCGTGGGCTGTCAGCATCTGGTTCCTGATCGAGCTCGGCATCCTGCCGGGCGGCGCAGGGCCGAACAGGTTCGGGGAAGATCCTCTCGCGCGCGGTTTCGATTCGAGACGCCCTTCGAAGTAAATATTGGAATTGATTTCCAGCCCGATCGTGCTTCATGGAAGCATGACGCACAGCACCTCGCCCCTCTCCCTCGCCCAATCCCTCCTGCGCTGCCCTTCCGTGACGCCCGAGGAGGGCGGGGCGCTCGCTTTCATCGAGGGCGTGCTGAAGGAAGCGGGATTCGAGGTGCACCGGCCGGTCTTTTCGGCACCCGGCACGCCGGACGTGGAGAACCTCTATGCCCGCTACGGCTCGGGAGAGCCCTACCTGCTCTTCGCGGGCCATACGGACGTGGTGCCGCCCGGCGATGCGAGCCGGTGGCGGCACGATCCGTTCGGCGGCGAGATCGTCGGTGGTGAACTCTACGGGCGCGGCGCGGTCGACATGAAGGGCGGCATCGCCTGCATGATGGCGGCGGCGCTGGACTTCATCCGTGAGCGGCCCGATTTCGGCGGCTCCATCGGCTTCCTCATCACCGGCGACGAGGAAGGCCCTGCCGTCAATGGCACGGTGAAACTGCTCGAATGGGCGAAGGCGCGGGGCGAGCGCTTCAGCCACTGCATCCTCGGCGAGCCGACGAATCCCAACCGGCTCGGCGACATGATCAAGATCGGCCGCCGCGGCTCGCTCACCGGCCGGATCATCGTCGAGGGCAAGCAGGGGCACGTGGCCTATCCGCATCTCGCCGACAACCCGATCCCCGGAATGATGCGCCTGCTGGACGGTCTGCTGCGCGAGCCGCTCGACAAGGGCACCGAGCATTTCGACGCCTCCAATCTCGAAGTCACGACGGTCGATGTGGGCAACCCGGCCACGAACGTCATCCCGGCCGAGGCGCGGGCGACGTTCAACATCCGCTTCAACGACCTTTGGACCCCGCAGAGCCTCGAGGACGAGATCGCGCGGCGCCTGCGCGAGGCGGCAGGAAATACGGTGCGCTACTCACTTGTTGTTGAACCCACCAACGCCGTGGCCTTCCTCACCGAACCAAACGCCTTCGTCGGATTTATCAGTGATGCCGTCGAGGCAGAGACGGGACAGCGTCCCGCCCTCTCCACCACGGGCGGCACGTCGGATGCGCGTTTCATCGTGAAGGACTGTCCGGTCGTCGAGTTCGGCCTCGTCGGGCAGACCATGCACCAAGTCGACGAGCGGGTCGCCGTCGCCGATCTCGACGGGCTTGCGGGAATCTACCGCAAGGTGCTGGACGCCTATTTCACCCGGTCTCCCTGAGCCTACCCAAGCGGGATGATATTCGACTAAAGTCGATATCGGGCCGGAACGATTTGCGGCCTTGGCCGGTTTTGCGTGAGAAAACCGCAATCCCGGGGGCTGTTCATGATCGTCACCGCCGATGAAGTAAACCGCTCGTTCAAGGGAACCATCGATCTGCTCAACAGCAGAGCGGAGGGGCTGAAATCCTTCGACATGAGCGAGCGCGGGTTCTGGCGCTCCTTCTCGGCGATCTGGCTGACGCTTCCCGCCTACATCGTCTCCCTGGCCTTCGAGCGGCTTCGCCTCGGCCTTGTGGACCCGGACCGGACCCTGCTCGACAGCGTCTGGATCGATGCGGTGGTGGCGCTCGGTCACGTGGCGGGCTTCATCGCCCTGCCGGTGGCCATGATCTGGGTGACCCGGGGCCTGCGGCTCACTCACCGCTACGTGCCCTTCGTCATCGTCACGAACTGGATCACGGTCGCCGGAATGCTGGTGCTCTCGGTTCCGGCCATGCTCCTGCTGCTGGGATGGGCGACGCCGGCTCTGGCCAGCCTGTTCGGCCTCGCGTTCTCCATCATCGTCCTGCGGCTGCAATGGTTCGCCACCAAGGCGACGCTGGGCGTGCACGGCCTCATCGCCTTCGGGATCGTTATCCTCGGGCTCGTGCTCAATTCCGTCGTGGGAAGCGCGATGCGGGGCCTGCTCGGCTAAAGCGCCGGACCCACTTTTTCGCACGATGCTCTAAGGTCTGTGGGGATTCACATGAGGTTGGGCTTATGATTCAAGCTCTTGATGGATCGCTATGTCTTGACGGACGCCCAATGGGCGAAGATGGAGCCGCATTGTCTGGGTAAGCCAACCGACCCC
>NZ_JBHSBQ010000018.1:0-56153 GCF_042650665.1 Microvirga sp. GCM10011540
CACGGACCAGGGTCTCCAGGCGCTCCCGATCAGCGGCGGAAACCTCAATGCGTTCGATCTTGCCCATCCGAGCAGCATCGCACGTCAGACCAGATTTCGGAAACACCCGTCAGTGACAGAACACTAGAGCCGAGCCCGGAACCCATAAACACTAACGGGTTCAAGAAAGGACTGTCAGCGCTTCGCCTCGTTCTGTGCCGTCAGCGGCTATTGGTTCCGGGCTCCGCTGCGCGGCCCCGGAATGACGGGCGAGCGGCACGCGCCTTCCCGCACCGGGATGACAGCGGGGCGTCTGGTGGACAGCGGATCGTGTTCCCACTTTGTTCTTGACTGTTGTTGTAAGCTAAGCTATATCGTTCGGGTCCGGTCCACCGAGGGGCGCGCTCGCGAGGCGTCGTGATTGTGGGACCGGACACGGTCCTGCGCCGGAGGGGAACGCACCCTCCTGCGGCAGGAGGCCCAGGCACCCGCCCTGGGGCCGGAGCGGGTCGCAGGCCCGGCCGCACCAGGCGTGCGGCGTTCGCCTGCGGCCGTTCACGGACCAGCGCCGCCTGAACGCCTGAAAAGAACCGTGCGCGAGGGGCCATCCGGCTCTTCCCTCTCCACCACCACCCTTCGAGCCGGTTCGCTCCTCGCGCCCCCTCGACCCAGCACGGTTCCGCGCAGCACGCCCGGAGCCCGATCACCCGTGCCTTTTGCGCTTCGGGAGTGCGCCGCCGCACTCCAGCTAAGCGTGACGTTAGGCAATCTTCCCTAAGGTCAAATCTGGAGGGCTCCATGAGGAGGTATTTTTCGGACGTGCGCCTGGAATGGATCGCGCTGGTCCTGCTGGCTCTGTCCTCGTTCTGGGCCGTGGTCTGGTTCTGGGCGAATTTTACCGAATCCGGGATGATCGACGCCTGTTTGGACGATGGCGGCGCCTGGAGCTATGAACAGTCCAGGTGCGAGGGAGCGCGCTCTTCGCCTTGACTCGCGCGCGTCCGGGTGCGAGTCGGCGCCCGGTTTCCAGTGAAAGGGCGGCTCTCGATGAAGCGCGCATTCATCTTCCCGGGGCAGGGAAGTCAGTCGGTCGGTATGGGCAAGGCCCTCGCCGAGACGTTTCCTCAGGCGAAAGCGGTCTTCGACGAGGTGGACGAGGCGCTGTCGCAGAAGCTCTCGGCCATCATGTGGGAGGGGCCTGCGGACGAGCTGACCCTGACCGCTAACACCCAGCCGGCCCTGATGGCCGTGAGCCTGGCCATGGTCCGGGTGCTGGAGGCCGAGGCCGGACTCGACCTCGGGAGGGATGCCGCCTTCGTGGCCGGCCACTCCCTGGGCGAGTACTCGGCCCTGGCCGCCGCCGGCAGCCTCACGATCGCCGACACGGCCCGGCTGCTGCGGATTCGCGGCAATGCCATGCAGGAGGCGGTGCCGGTCGGGCAGGGCGCCATGGCGGCGCTGCTGGGCCTCGAATACGACGCCGCCCTCGAGGTCGCCCGCGCGGCGGCTCAGGGAGAGGTCTGCGACGCGGCCAACGACAACGGCGGGGCGCAGGTGGTGGTCTCGGGCCATAAATCGGCGGTCGAGCGCGCCGTCGCCATCGCCCAGGAGAAGGGCGCCAAGCGCGCCGTGATGCTGGCCGTGTCCGCCCCCTTCCATTGCGCCCTCATGCAGCCCGCCGCCGACGCCATGCGCGAGGCGCTGGCCAGGGTGACGGTCCATGCCCCGGTCGTGCCGGTGGTGGCGAACGTGGAGGCGGCTCCCATCGGCGATCCCGACGCCGTCCGCGACGCCCTGGTTCGCCAGGTCACGGGAACGGTGCGCTGGCGCGAGAGCGTGGCCTATATGGCCTCCCAGGGCGTAGAAGCGTTCTACGAGGTCGGCTCGGGCAAGGTGCTGACCGGACTCGTGAAACGCATCGCGGCAGGAGCCTCGGCCACCGCGCTGGGCACCCCGGACGACGTGACCGCCTTCAAAGCTTCCCTGCAAGGATAAGGAACCACGCATGTTCGATCTTTCCGGCCGCAAGGCTCTCGTCACCGGCGCCACGGGCGGCATCGGCGGCGCCATCGCCCGCGCGCTGCACGCGCAGGGCGCGACCGTCACCCTGTCCGGCACCCGCCGGGCCGCCCTGGACGAACTGGCCGCCTCGCTGGGCGAGCGGGTCCACGTGGTCGAGGCGAACCTGTCCGACAAGGACTCGGTGGAAGCCCTTGTTCCAGCGGCGGAATCGGCCATGGAAGGGCTCGACATCCTGGTCAACAACGCGGGCGTGACCAAGGACAACCTCTTCATGCGCATGAAGGACGACGAGTGGGACACGGTGCTCGCCGTGAACCTGACCGCCGCCTTCCGCCTCTCGCGGGCGGCCGTGAAGACCATGATGCGCCGCCGCTACGGCCGCATCGTCAATATCGGCTCCGTGGTGGGCTCCACCGGCAATCCCGGCCAAGGCAACTACGCCGCCTCGAAGGCGGGCCTCATCGGCATGACCAAGGCCCTTGCGGCGGAGGTGGCGAGCCGCAATATCACCGTGAACTGCGTCGCCCCGGGCTTCATCGAGTCACCCATGACGGACGTTCTCAACGAAAAGCAGCGCGAGGGAATCCTGGGCACCATCCCCATGGGCCGCCTCGGCCAGGGCGGTGAAATCGCGTCCTCCGTCGTCTATCTCGCCTCGACGGAAGCCGGCTACGTGACGGGCCACACCCTGCACGTGAACGGCGGAATGGCCATGTTCTAAAAGGGCTTGGCGGCCCTTTCGGAATCTGTTTGCGAGTGCTCGCGAACCCCTCGCCAGAGCCGATAAGCTTGTGTTAATCATGAACTCGATTTGGTCGGAGGGGTTGACCGACGCTCAAAAATGCGGCTTTGCACGACGCAAGTTAGCGGTTCCAGCGTTGTCAGCTGAGCAGCTGATCCAATTTCAATTTCTTGATCCGCCCAATCCTGAGGCGGCAGCCACTGAGGAAAAAACGATGAGTGACGTCGCTGATCGCGTGAAGAAGATCGTTGTCGAGCACCTGGGCGTCGAAGCCGACAAGGTCACCGACAATGCCAACTTCATCGACGACCTGGGCGCCGACAGCCTGGATACCGTCGAGCTCGTCATGGCGTTCGAAGAAGAGTTCAACGTCGAGATCCCGGACGACGCGGCGGAGACCATCGTGACGGTCGGCGACGCGATCAAATTCCTCGAGAAGAACGCGGCCTAAAAAGCCAGGAGGGCGTCGGATTGCCATCCGACGCCCGTATTTTGTTCAAAGGGCAGGAAACATCATGCGGCGTGTTGTCGTCACCGGTCTTGGCATGGTCACCCCGCTGGGCTGCGGCGTCGAGGAGACGTGGGCCCGTATCCGCGACGGGCAGAGCGGCGCCGACCGGATCACCGATTTCGAAGTCGACGACCTGGCCTGCAAGATCGCCTGCCAGATCCCGCGCGGCGACGGCACCAACGGCACCTTCAACGCCGACCAGTGGATGGAGCCGAAGGAGCAGCGCAAGGTCGATCCCTTCATCGTCTATGCCATGGCGGCCGCCACCCAGGCCCTCGACGACGCGGGCTGGAAGCCCACCACGTACGAGGACCAGTGCGCCTCCGGCGTGCTGATCGGCTCCGGCATCGGCGGCATCGGCGGCATCTACGAGGCATCCCAGACCCTCATCGAGCGCGGTCCGCGCCGGGTCTCGCCGTTCTTCATTCCCGGCCGGCTCATCAATCTCGCAGGCGGCTACGTCTCGATCGAGCATGGCCTCAAGGGCCCCAACAACGCGGTCGTGACCGCCTGCTCCACCGGCTCGCACGCCATCGGCGACGCGGCCCGCCTCATCGCCCTCGGCGACGCGGAGGTGATGGTAGCCGGCGGCACGGAATCGCCCATCAACCGTCTTTCCATCGCCGGCTTCGCGGCCTGCCGCGCCCTGTCCACCGGCTACAACGACGAGCCGACGAAGGCCTCGCGCCCCTACGACAAGGACCGTGACGGCTTCGTCATGGGCGAGGGCGCAGGCGTCGTCGTGCTGGAGGAGTACGAGCACGCCAAGGCGCGCGGCGCCAAGATCTACGCCGAGGTCATCGGCTACGGCCTGTCGGGCGACGCCTATCACATCACGTCTCCGTCCGAGGACGGAGACGGGGCCTATCGCTGCATGGCCGCCGCGATCAAGCGCGCCGGAATCTCCGCGTCCGAGATCGACTACATCAATGCCCACGGCACCTCGACGCCGCTGGGCGACGAACTGGAGCTGAAGGCGGTCGAGCGCATTGTCGGCAACGCGGCCGGCAAGCTGTCCATGTCGTCGACCAAGTCGGCCATCGGCCATCTCCTGGGCGCCGCCGGCGCGGTGGAGGCGATCTTCTCGATCCTGGCGATGCGCGACGGCGTCGTGCCGCCCACGATCAATCTCGACAATCCGTCCGTCGAGACCCCGATCGACCTCGTGCCCCACAAGGCGAAGAACAAGGAAATCAACGTGGTCCTGTCCAACTCCTTCGGGTTCGGCGGCACCAATGCGTCGCTGGTGATGCGACGGGTTTCCTGATCGTTATGGTGACACGTTACGGCTTTTCGCCATAATCCCCGTTAGGGTGTCGGAGGGACGGCAGGTTCGCCGATCGGCACCAGAAAAGCATCGTGATGTTCGGCAGAAAAAAGCACACTCTGATCTCGTCGCCCGAAGCGCACCAAGAGGAAGCGCAGCAGCCGCGCCTCGCTCCCAAATCTCCGAGCGAGGCCATCAAGCCCATGGCGGCCCCGCCGCCACCGCCGCGCCTGCGCCGCCGCCGGGGCGGGCCCCTGTCCATCCTGAGCGGTGTCCTGACCCTGTTCGTGGCGCTTGCCATCGCTGCCGTCTTCGGATTCGGGATGCTGGAGCGCGAGGTGACCGCCGACGGGCCGCTGCAGAACGACAAGGTCGTCGTGATTCCGCGCAACACCGGCACCGGCGAGATCGCCGACATCCTCAAGCGGGAAGGAGTGATCGAGCAGCCCCTGCTGTTCGAGGTCTACGCGCTGGTCAGCCGGCAGCGGGGGCAGCTCAAGGCCGGCGAGTTCCAGTTCAAGGCGGGCACCAGCATCAGCGAGGCCATCGACACCCTGGCCCAGGGCAAGGCCATCCTGCATTCGGTGACGATCCCCGAGGGACTCACCAGCGAGCAGATCGTGGCGCGCCTCTACGAGAACGAGATCCTGTCCGGCGACATCATGGAGACGCCGCGGGAAGGCACGCTTCTGCCCGACACGTACAAGTTCGAGCGCGGCACGACCCGCCAGCAGATCATCAACTCCATGCAGGCGGCGCAGCGGCAGGCCCTGACGCAGATCTGGCAGCGCCGCTCCTCGGATCTGCCGATCAAGACCCCGCAGGAAATGCTCATCTTGGCCTCTATCGTCGAGAAGGAGACGGGACGAGCCGATGAGCGTACCCGCGTGGCGGGCGTGTTCATCAACCGCCTCATGAAGCGCATGAAGCTGCAATCCGACCCGACGATCGTGTACGGCCTCGTCGGCGGAAAGGGCACCCTCGGCCGCGGGATCCTGCGCAGCGAGATCGAGGCGGCGACGCCCTACAACACCTACGTGATCGAGGGACTGCCTCCGGGACCCATCGCCAATCCCGGCCGGGCCGCCCTCGAGGCGGTGGCCAATCCGTCGCGGACGAAGGATCTCTACTTCGTCGCGGACGGCTCCGGCGGCCATGCCTTTGCCGAAACGTACGAGCAGCACCAGCGCAACGTCGCCCGCTGGCGCCAAATCGAGAAGGCCCGCGCGGCCGAGACGCCGGACGACGTGGATCGGGTCGAGCCCGAGAGCGAGGGAGCCGTTCCGCCCGGTACGTCCGGCAGCCTGAACCAGGAACTCCGCGGCTCCACAAACGTGGCGCGCGGAACTCTCCCGGCCGGCCGCGCCCGGGGCTTCGACGCCAGCGAGGGGACCGACAAGGATCCTCTCAAGAACAAGTCCTACGACCTGAACTCGCCGAAGAACGTCCCCGTCCTGTCCGATCCCTGACGGCTTCGCTGCTTGTGGCGGAGGCGGGCGCGCATTATGGTCGCGCCACTTTTCAATCCCGCCCGAGGTTCAGCGTATGGCTATTGCGAGCATGACCGGCTTCGCCCGAGAAGCCGGCATCACCGGTTCCTATCAGTGGGCCTGGGAGATCAAGACCGTCAACGGGCGCGGTCTGGAGATCCGCGTGCGGACGCCGTCCGGCCTCGACGCTGTCGGCGAGGATGCACGCGGCCAGATCATGAAGGCGCTCACCCGCGGGCAGGGCCAGTTGAACCTTTCCCTCGCCAGGGCCTCCTCCGCGCCGAAGCTGCGGGTGAACCAGGACGTGCTGCAATCGCTCCTCGAAGCGGTGGGCGGCCTGTCGCTTCCCGCGAACGTGCAGCCCGCATCCCTCGACGGGCTGCTCTCGGTTCGCGGCGTGGTGGAACTCGACGACGATGCGGTCGATCCGGGGCAGGACGAGGCTCTCGTACAGGCACTGAAGGCCGGCGTCGGCTCGCTCATCGAGGCGCTGAAGACCGCCCGTCGGACCGAGGGCCAAGCGCTCGGGGGAGTTCTCGGGCAGCATCTCGATCTCGTCGCGCGTCTCGTGGACGAGGCCGATGCGGCGCCGGCCCGCCGGCCCGAGGCGATCCGCCTGCGGCTCGAGGCGCAGATCGACCAGATCCTCGAAGGCAAGTCCACCCTCGATCCGGCCCGGCTTCACCAGGAAGCGGTGCTCATCGCCGCCCGGGCCGACATTCGCGAGGAGCTGGACCGGCTGCGGGCGCATGTGGATGCCGCGCGGGGGCTGCTGCAGGAGGGCGGTCCCGTGGGGCGGCGGCTCGATTTCCTGGCGCAGGAGTTCGGGCGCGAGGCGAACACCCTGTGCGCCAAGGCCAACGACGTCTCGCTGTCGCGGATCGGTCTTGACCTGAAAGCCGTGATCGAACAATTCCGCGAGCAGGTTCAGAACGTCGAGTAGCAAGGGAGTACGGGTGTGGTGGAACTGAAGCGGCGCGGTCTTCTCCTGATCCTGTCCTCCCCGTCTGGGGCGGGCAAGTCGACCCTCACGCGCAACCTCGTGCGCGAGGACCGGGGAATCCGTCTGTCGATCTCCGTCACGACCCGACAGAAGCGCCCGTCCGAGATCAACGGCGTCCATTACAATTTCATGGAAGACGTGGCCGATTTCGAGGAGCTGCGGGACCGGGGCGATCTCCTCGAATGGGCCCAGGTTCACGGCAATTACTACGGCACGCCGCGCAAGCCCGTGGAGCAGTCCCTCGCCCGAGGCGAGGACATGATGTTCGACATCGACTGGCAGGGCACGAAGCAGATCGTCGAGAAGATGCGCGCGGATGTGGTGAGCGTCTTCATCCTGCCGCCCTCGATGGCCGAGCTGAAGGCAAGGCTCGAGCGCCGGGCCGAAGACACGCCCGAGGTGATCGCCCGCCGCCTGCGCAATGCCCGCGACGAGATCGCCCAGTGGGCTGCTTACGACTACGTGCTGATCAACGACGACCTCGACCGCACCTATGGCGACCTGAAGTCCATCCTGGCCGCCGAGCGCCTGCGCCGCGAGCGCCAGGTGGAACTCGAAGGCTTCATCGACGGGTTGCTGGGGGAGCCTGTCGGCTAGGTCGTCCCTGCCGCTGTCTCGGGCCTGTGCCGGGGACCGTGCTGTCCGCCTTGAGACTCCGGGCTCGGGGGCTCATCGTTCCCGGCTGCGATCCAAGGCGTTCGCGAGGGCGACATAGCCTTCCACGGGAACGTTCTCGGCCCTTGTCGTCTCTTCCAGGCCCGCTGCCGCAATGACCGCGGACGGGTCCGGCGTGATGGATTTCAGGCTTTGGCGCAGCATCTTGCGCCGTTGCCCGAAGGCGGCGCGGGTCACCGCTTCCAGCGCGCCGATGCGACAGGGCAGGGGCTCCGGCCGCGGCGTCAGGTGGACGACGCTCGACGTGATCTTCGGCGGCGGCACGAAGGCCGAAGGCGGCACGTCGAAAAGAATGCGGGCCTGCGTGCGCCATCCGCAGAGGACGCCGAGGCGGCCGTAATCCTTCGGATCGCTCTCGTCGGCCACGATGCGCTCGGCCACCTCCCGCTGGAACATCAGGGTGAGCGACGACCACCAGGGCGGCCAGGATTCCGTCGTGAGCCAGCCGGTCAGAAGGGCGGTGCCGACGTTGTAGGGGAGGTTGGAGATGATGCGGACCGTGCCTTCGCCGACCATGGGCCGGGGATCGAATTCCAGGGCATCCGCTTCGACGACTTCGAGCCGGCCCGGATAATGGGCGGCGATCTCCGCAAGAACCGGCATGCACCGGGAATCGCGTTCGATGGCGATCACCCGCTTGGCGCCGGCGGCCAGGATGGCGCGGGTCAGCCCGCCCGGACCCGGGCCAACTTCGATGATTGTGGCATCCTCCAGCGGGCCTGCTGAGCGTGCGATCCTGCTGGTGAGATTGAGATCGAAGAGAAAGTTCTGGCCGAGGGATTTCTTGGCCATAAGGCCATGGGCGCGAACCACCTCGCGCAGGGGCGGCAGGTCGTCGATCTGGCTCATGGCGCATCCCGCCGCGAACCGAGGCGTGCGGCCAGGCGAATGGCCGCCATCAGGCTGTCCGGCCGGGCAATGCCCTTGCCGGCGATGTCGAAGGCGGTTCCATGGTCGGGCGAGGTGCGCACGAAGGGAAGCCCCAGCGTCACGTTGACGGCCTCGTCGAACGCGATGGTCTTGATCGGGATCAGAGCCTGGTCGTGGTACATCGCCAACGCCGCATCGTAGCGCTGGCGGGCGCGGGCATGGAACATCGTGTCCGCAGGCAGGGGGCCTGCCGCTTCGATGCCGTCTGCCCGCAGGATCTCGATGGCAGGCGCGATGATGCGGTCGTCTTCCATTCCCATGGCCCCGCTCTCCCCTGCGTGAGGGTTAAGGCCCGCCAAGGCAAGTCGCGGATGGGAAAGGCCGAAACGCTCCTTCAGTTCCCGCGCCACGATGCGGCCGGTCCGGACGATCAGGTCCGTGGTCAGGGCCGAGGGCACGGAGGAGAGCGGGATATGGACCGTCACGGGCACGACCGCGAGTTCATCGCTCCAGAGCATCATGACGGGATGCGGGGACTCGCTCCCGCCTTCCGATGCGAGCGCGGCGAGGAACTCCGTATGGCCCGGATGCCGAAAGCCGGCATCGTAGAGCACATGCTTGGCGATGGGATTGGTCACGAGCGCCGGCGCCTCGCCTTTGCGGACAAGGCGCACGGCGGTCTCGATGGCCTCGATCACGGAAGGGGCACAGGCGGGATCGGGTTGCCCCGGGCTGGCCTTGACGGTGGTACTCAGAGGGATGACGGGCAGGGCGCCATCGAAGGCGGCCACAGCCTCGGCAGGACGGACCGGCACGATGGGGACGTTCCATCTCAATCTGGAGGCAAGCCCGTTCAAGTGATCGGGATCGGCCAGGACCGCGAAAGCCGGAAGGCGCGCCTCCTTCCGCTGGAGCCATGCCTTGAGGGTCAGTTCAGGCCCAATGCCGGCCGGATCGCCCTGGGTGACGAGGAGCGGCCGTCCGTCCGCGTCCATCACTGGGCGGCAACGCCTTCTTGTCCGGCTTCGTCGCCGAGATTCTGATTGAGCGTGACCTCACCGAGCGTCCGCAGTTCGAGCCGCAGCAGCACGGTATGGTTCCGCTCGCTCTCGCCCGACGTGATAGCCGTGTCGCGCGGTGCCACGGAGTAGTTGACCGAGAAGGTCGTGCACTCGTCGATGTAGCCGATGCCGAGGCCCAAGGAGCTGACATAGGCCGAATCCGTGCGATTGTAGACGGCATTCACAGGGTCCACGGCGTACTGGGCAGCGTAAAGATCGCGGGCGAGGAGATAACGGTCGAGATCCAAGAGGACCGAGCCTGAGACGTACCAGTTCGGAGTAATATTCCACCGCGCAGAGGCTTGGAGGCCTTCGCGGCGATGATTGAAGCCGATCTCGGGCTGGGCCGCATATCGGGCATAGGTGAGCGACGCAGAGATCGGCAGGTAGGGATCGAAGTTCGCAGTGACGCCGGCTTCGAAGCGGTTGAGGCTGAAATCCTCCTGATCGAACCGGGCACGGGTCACGAACGAGAAATTGTTGTTCGGCTTGAGCTGGAAACGGCCGACATAGTCCGATGCACGGGATTCCAAGCCGGAGGCCGGGCCGACATTCGCAAGATCTCCCTGTCGGAAGGAATTGCGCCCCGCCACTTGGAAGGACTGGCCGAACAGTAGGTTGGCATAGAAGCCTTCCGCGCCTGTGACAGTGTACTGGAGGCCGAGATTGGCGCGCACACCGCCTTCCGCGCGGTCATAGCCGGAGAACTTATCCCATTCGAATAGGGAGCTGTCCTCGAAGACGAGGCTCTGCGCGTCCTCGTTCGGCAGATGTCCGATTCGAGTCTCGTTGGGTCGGGCAACGATCTGGGCGATCGGTTCGATGATCTGCGTACCCGAGGTGCCGATATCGGCCACGAACGGGAACCGGTACTCGAGGCCGACAGCCGGCATGGCCCGGAAGAGGAAATCGTCGTCGCCGCCGATGAAGTTCGACAGTTCGATGTTCGGATAGCCGTTGAAGTCCGGGGCGATCCAGAAGGAATCGGCGCGGAAATAGGTGAACGGCGTCCAGACCTGCCCGATGGGATCGATGAATTCGCGACGCCAGGACAAGTTGATCGAAGCGCGCGACATGGAACCGCTGATGCCGCGAACGAGGCACGATTCCGGGTCATAGACGGCGCAGGTCTCGTACTGACCGAAGAGATAGCCCTTCTGGCTCGTCAGACTCTGAAACTGAGCGGCCTCGCGAGAGAGGCTCGTCACGTTCACGTCGATCGCGAATTCGCCGCCGATCCCGGCCGGAGTGATGCGCTTGTTATAGTCAAGGACAGGATGCACGACAGGCTGCTGCTTCTGCCAGTCGCTCGTCGAGAGGCCCTGGAAATAGTACCCCCGGACATCGAAGAACGAACGGTCGCCCTGACCTTGCAGATAGAGCGTGGAGATCGACTCTTTGACGTAAAGGGAGCTGAGGCTTTCGCTGCGGATCCGGTAGTTCTGCAGGAACCATTTGTCCGAGAGCAGGGCGACGTCCCAGCCCCATTTCCAGCGTTCGTTGATGTAGAAGAGACCCGTGGATTCCAGCGAGCCGCGCGCATCCCGGTCGCCCGCTCCGTAGGGGCTGCTGAGAAATGCGTCGCCGTCACGCTGGAAGATGCCGGCGGCGCGGATGTTATACGCGCCGTTCTCCAGACGGTGCCGCCACTCGACCTCCCCGAGCACACCCTGGCGGCTCAGGATGGTCGGTGTGATTGTGAGATCGTAGTTGGGTGCGATGGCCCAGAAGAACGGGATCGACGCGCCGACGCCGAGAGAACTCGAATAGACGTAGCGCGGGGACAGAAAGCCCGTCTTGCGCTTGACCGTCGGATCGGGGGTCCAGAAATAGGGCAGATAGGCGACGGGCAACCCGAGAATTTCGAGGCTCGCATCCTCGTAATAGATCGTCTGTTCGCTGTTGTTGTGGATGATCCGGGCGGCCTTGACCTGCCAGAGCGGCGGCCTTTCCGGATTGTCCTTGCACGGTTCGCAGGCGGTGTAGGTGCCGCGCTCGAAAACGGTCGTCTCGCCCTCGGAGCGCTCGGCGCGGGGGGCGGAGAACCGGGTCGTGACGGGACGGCCGTTCTCCTCGACCGTCTGGACGACCCGAAGCGAGTTGATGAAGCCGTTCTTGAAGTCGTCCGTCAGTTCGAAGCGGTCGCCGGTCACGACGGCGCCGCTCGAATCGGTCAGCCTCGCATTGCCCTCGGCAAAAACCCGCCCGGTGTTCCGGTCGTAGGTGACGCGATCGGCCTGCAGGGTCCGGCCCTGATAGTTCATCTGGACATCGCCGGAGGCCGCGATGGTATTGTTGTCGTTGTTGTAGATGATCTCGTTGGCATCGACGAGGAGGCGGTCCTGGCCCGAGCCGGACTGCGCCCGCGCGCTGATGGCGTCATTGAGGGACTGGGCAAGCGCAGGCTCAGACCCGACGGCACAAAGGAGCGCCATCGCGACCGCAGACGTTGCGATCGTTGTCGTGAACCGTTCCATGCCTACTCCCCTACCGCGCCCCTTTGTCGAGAACGGTCAGCCGTCCTCTTGGTACAACAACGCCAGAGTCCCTAACAAACTGCCTACTACAGCAGGGAGCCAGGCGGCGACAACCGAACTGATGATTCCGGCCGCCCCAAGCTCCGCCATAAGCTCCGTCGCGACATAAAGCATGAAGCCGGCGGCGACGCCACCCAGAACCATCATCGCTACACCGCCAAATCGAAAGAATCTTAACGACACCGATGCCGCTACGAAAACCATCGCGATGAAGAGAAGGGGGCGGGCGAGAAGGATGTCGTAATGCAGGCGATAGGCCGTCGTGTTGATGTCGGCCTGCTCCAGGCGGTCGATCGTTTCCTTCAGGTTCCAGAAGGGGACCGCGTCGGGATTGGTGAAGCTCTGCTTGACCTCTGAAGGCTGGAGGCTGGAGGAAACCTGGTATCGGTCATAGGAATGCGGCTCCTCCGTCGCGCTCAGGACCCTCGCTTCCTTGAGCTCCCAGTAGCCCTCGTGAAGGGTCGCCTCCTTGGCCTCGATTCGCTGGCTGAAGGCACCCGAATTGTCGAAGGCGTAGACGGTGACGCCGGTGATCGTCGTGGAATCCTGGAGCGCTCCCTCGGCGCGGAAGATCGCCTGCCCGTCGAGGCTCTTCTGCCGAATCCAGATCGGCTTGTCCCTGCTTTGCACGGGATTGCTGAAGACCTTCGCCTCCATGTCGGAGGCCTGCTGCTTCAGGAACGCGGAGACAGGATTGTAGACCGTTACGGAAAGGATGCCCATCGCCAGTGCCACGAACAGGCCCGGCTGCAGGAACTGCCATGCCGAGATGCCGGCGGCCCGGGCGATGACCAGTTCAAGCTTGCGGCTGAGCTGCAGGAGGGTGGCCATGCTTCCGAAGAGAACGGCGAACGGCATGACCTGCTCGGCGATGGCCGGCGTCCGGAAGAGGGCCAACTGGGCCATGAGAGGGGCCGTGGCTCCCTCCGTATCGCCGGCCCGGCGCATCAGCTCCACGAAATCGAGGGTGTAGACGAGGGCGAAGACCGTTGCGAAGACCAGGAAAATAGTCTTCAGAAACTGCCGTGAGAAATAGGTGCCGAGCGTTGCGCCGATAAGCATGCTCAGGCCCTCCGGATGGCGGGGGTTCTGGAGGGAATCAGGGCACGGATCCTTGCCTGGATGGCCCTGGTGGTCGAGCCCTGCATGATCAGCATCAGGGAGATGACGATCGCCGACAGGGGAACGGCATAGACGGCAACAACCGCCGCTTCCGACCGCACGACGGCGCTCGAGGCGGCAAAGCCGGCGATTCGAAGCGCGACCACGGCCACCACCGCCGTCGCAATGGCGAGGCCACGTCCCTGACGCGTCGTGCGCGGGTCGCCGAGAGCCGCGAAGGCGATGATCATCATGGCGAGCGGGTAGAGCCAGGACGAAAGGCGGTCGTGGAGCTCCGCCCGGAACCGGCCTTCCTGATATTGGTAGAAGGCGTCGTCCTTATTGGGGAAGAGGAGCTGAGTGGTGCTCCGCTCGCGGGGGCGATAGACGATCTCGCCGTTGCCGTCCTGGTTGAAGGCCGACAGATCGACCGCATAGCGCTCGAAGGCCACGATGGACGAATCGCGGCTGTTCGGCTCCTTGCGCTGAACGCTGCCCTTTTCGAGGACGAGATAGGCCTGTCCGTTGTTTTCGACCGTCTGTCCCCGCTCGGCGAGGTAGACGATGACCTTGTCCTTCTCCCGCTGGTCCTCCATGAAAATGCCCAGCAGGGCATCGCCCGAACGCTCGCGGTAATGGAAGGTGATGCCGTTCTCGAGGGTGATGAACTGGCCTTCCTTGGCCATGGTCGCCACGAAGTCCGCCCGGATCTTCGTGACGAGGTTTCGCATCTCCTGAAAGCTCGCCGGCATCACGTAGACGGTGATCATTCCCACGACGAGGCACACGAAGGCCGCCAGGGTGACGAACGGCCTCAGGAGGCGCAGCGGCCGCATGCCGGCGGCGCTCATGACGATCAGCTCGGAATCGCTGTTGAGCTTGTTGAGCGCGTAGATCGTCGCCAGGAACAGGGCGACGGGGGAGATCACGCTGATGAGGGCGGGCAGGGACAGCCCCGTCACGGTCATGAAGATGAAGAGCGTCTGGCCCTTGCCGGTCAGGAGGTCGAGCTCCCGCAGGGCCTGCGTGATCCAGATGACGCCCGTGAGGGCGATCAGGCACGCGGTAAAGGCCGTGAATGCGATCTTCAGGATGTATCGTTCGAGAAGTGTCATGAAGCCCTTCGCCTCTTGGGCGCGAACGCCCTGGGTACATTGTCACCTGCTCGCAGGCAAGGCCGGCGCCGTCTCAACAGCTTGGGATTGCGCCGCTTTCACGGCAATGCCTGCGTGATCCCGTGCCCTATATGCTGTATGTCAACAAGTCGCAGCCGGTCCCGAGCCGGCGTCAGCAGCCACCATCAAGAGGATTTCATGGCCGACAGCTTCAAGATCGATTTCCAGGCCCATGGGGACGTCGGAGCCGGTGATCTCATCGTCTTCGTCGACGAAAATCTCAAGCCGAGTCCCTCGGTCGCGAAGCGGATCGGGCCGAAGGCTGTCGATCTCATTGCCAGGGCCGCTGCCGCCGAGGGCTTCAAGGGCAAGGCCAAATCGAGCCTGACCATTCCTGCGCCGACGGTCATTGCGGCGGACCGCCTGGTCGTGATCGGCGTCGGCGGCGAGAAGGACCGGGCCTCCCTGGACTGGGCGCAGTTCGGCGGCCTGATCGCCGGCAAGGCCTCGGGCAAGACCGCGACCGCCGTCCTCGACATGCCCGGGATCGACGTGACGCCGGATGCGGTGGCGGACATGGCGCTCGGGGTCCAGCTCCGGCGTTACAGCTTCGACCGCTACAAGACCAAGAAGGACGATTCCAAGCCGAACGGCACCACCCGCCTGACCTTCAGCGTGGCGGATCCCGCGGCCATGAAGAAGGCCTACAAGGCCCGCGAGGGTGTGGCGGCCGGCGTCCTCATCGCCCGCGATCTCGTCAACGAGCCGCCGAACGTGCTCGGCCCCAAGGAGTTCGCCGCCAGGGCCGAGGCCCTGACGAAGGTGGGTGTCGAGGTCGAGATCCTCGACGAGAAGGCCATGCAGAAGCTCGGCATGCGCGCGCTGCTGGGCGTCGGGCAGGGCTCCGTCCGCGGCAGCCGCGTCGCCATCATGCGCTGGAACGGCGGCAAGGCGGCCGACAAGCCCGTCGCCTTCATCGGCAAGGGCGTGGTGTTCGATTCCGGCGGCATTTCCATCAAGCCGGGCGGCGGCATGGAGGACATGAAGGGCGACATGGCCGGCGCGGCCTGCGTGGTCGGCCTCATGCATGCGCTGGCCAGCCGGAAGGCGAAGGCGAACGTGGTCGGCGTCATCGGCCTCGTGGAGAACATGCCCGACGGCAATGCCCAGCGCCCGGGCGACATCGTCACCACCATGTCGGGCCAGACCATCGAGATCGTCAACACCGATGCGGAGGGCCGTCTGGTCCTGGCAGACGTGCTCTGGTACGTGCAGGAGCGGTTCAAGCCCAAGTTCATGATCGACCTGGCAACCCTGACGGGCGCGATCCTCGTGGCGCTGGCCCAGGAATATGCTGGGCTCTTCTCGAACAACGACGAACTCGCCCAGCGCATCACGGCGGCCGGACAGGCCACCGGCGAGCGGGTCTGGCGGATGCCGCTCGGTCCGGAATTCGACAAGATGATCGAGTCGAAATTCGCCGACATGAAGAATTCCGGCGGCCGGCACGGCGGGTCGAGCACGGCGGCGGCGCTGCTCCAGCGTTTCGTCAACGACGTGCCCTGGGCCCATCTCGACATCGCCGGCACGGCCATGGGCTCGCCCCAGACCGAGATCAACAAGGGTTGGAGCTCCGGCTGGGGCGTCCGCCTGCTCGACCGCCTCGTGCGGGACCACTACGAGGGTTGAGGATGACGGCCAGAAAGGACCTGCCGGAGCTCGCAGCCTCTCACCGCCCTTCCGGATCGTGAGAGGCGATGGCCGAGGTCCTTTTCTACCATCTCCAAAACCAGCCTCTCGAGGCCGTTCTCCCGACCCTGCTCCAGAAGACCCTGGAGCGGGACTGGCGCGCGGTGGTCCAGGTGACGACGGAGGAGCGCCTGGCCGCCCTCGACGACCACCTCTGGACCTTCACGGATGAGAGCTTTCTTCCGCACGGCACCGACCGCGAGGCTCATGCGGCGGACCAGCCCGTGCTGATCACCCTTTCCGACGGCAATCCCAACGGCGCCTCGATTCGCTTCCTGGCCGAGGGCGCCGACCTGCCGTCGGACATCTCCGCCTATCAGAGGATCGCGATCCTCTTCGATGGAGGCGACGTCCAGGCCCTGGCCCTGGCGCGCGACCAATGGCGCAAGGTGAAGGAGGAGGGGCACGACGCCACCTATTGGCAGCAGGACGAGCGGGGCCGCTGGCAGCGCAAGGCCTGAACCTCGCGGAATCGTTTGTGGAACGCAGGTGCGGCTTTCCCATTTGCAAGGAAGCCAGGAGGATCCCCTTGATGACCCGGATGTCCCGTTTTTCCCTGCTCGCCGCGCTGTGCCTGTCCCTGACAGCGCCTTTCACGCTTCAGGCCCAGGAGGCGAGGCCGGCCGCGGAGCGGCCGGAGCCGCGGCGCCCCGATGCGCAGCTTCCGCCGGAATCGGTCACACGGCATACCCTCGAGCTTCCCGGCCGGACCTTGCGCTTCATCGCAACGGCGGGTTCCCTGACCCTGACCGACCCGCAAGGAGCTCCGCAGGCCGAGATCGGCTTCACCGCCTACACGCGGGAGGACGCCGATCCCGCCACACGGCCGGTGACCTTCGCGGTGAACGGCGGGCCCGGAGCCTCGTCGGCCTATCTCCATCTCCTGGCCGTAGGGCCCTGGCGCCTTCCCCTGGACGGCCCGACCATCAACCCTTCGGCTTCGCCGGGCCTGGTCCCGAATGCGGAGACGTGGCTCGAATTCACGGACCTCGTCTTCATCGACCCGCCCGGAACGGGGTACAGCCGCATCGTCGGCGGCGACCAGGTCAGGGAGCGGTTCTATTCCATTCAGGGCGATATCGACGGTCTCGCCGCCTTCGTCATGCGTTGGCTGAAGGAGAACAACCGGCTCCAATCGCCCAAGTTCTTCGCCGGCGAGAGCTATGGCGGGTTCCGCGGTCCCCTGCTGGCTCAGAAGCTGCAAAGCGATCAGGGCATCGGCTTCAGCGGTTTGGTGCTCGTCTCGCCCGTTCTGGATTTCGCCTGGATCGATCAGGACGTGACCGATCCCTGGGCCGTCGCCGCAAGGCTGCCTTCCGCCGCCGCCGCGGCCATGAGCGACCGAGGACCGGTCACCCGGGAGGCTCTGGCGGAGGCCGAGCGCTATGCCTCGGGAGAGTATCTGGTCGATCTGATCCGCGGCGTGCAGGACAAGGAGGCGGTGGAGCGCGTCGCCCGCCGGGTGACCGAACTGACGGGACTCGATGCCGATCTGGTCCGCCGGCTCGCCGGTCGCATCGACGTGACGACCCTCCAGCGGGAGTTACGCCGTGGCTCCTCGACGGTTGTCAGCGCTTACGACACCAATGTCTCGGGAGCCGATCCCAACCCCACGAACTACATGTCCCGCTATGAGGATCCTGTCCTCGACGGCATGACCGCTCCTCTGACGAGCGCCACGATCGATCATCTCACCAGGACCCTGAACTACAAGGCGGAAGGCCGGTACAACCTGCTCAACGGCGGTGTGAACCAGGCATGGAGGTGGGGCGGCGGACGCGACGCTCCCGAAAGCGTGGAGGAGCTGCGGCAGGCCATGGCGCTCGACGGAAACCTAAGGGTTCTCGTCACTCACGGCTTCACCGATCTTGTGACGCCCTATTACGCATCGCAGCTCATCATGAACCAGATCCCGGATCTCGGTCCGGAGAAGCGCCTGTCCCTCGAGGTTTACGAAGGCGGCCACATGTTCTATTCGCGCCAGGACTCGCGCCAGGCCTTCCGGGACGACGTGCGGCGCCTCTTCGAGGAGGCCCTGCAGGCGCGGGCTGCGAGTAACAGGGATTGAACGGAATGCGTGTGAAGGTCGTATCGATGCTGGCCCTCGTGACTCTTGGGCTGGCCGCCTGCAACAGCGGCCGGACGGAAGCGCCGGCCGTCGCCGCCGTTGCCTCTGCGCCGGCTCCCATGGCCGCCTCGGGACCCGTCGTCGACGGCCCGGTGCTCGGGCCGGACGGGCGCTGCACCGGAACCGCCGCCACCACGGCCACCGTCATCGCGCCCGGGATCACGGAATGCGAACTGGTTCTCCTGAAAGGAAAGCCCGCGACGGACGTGCTCGTCGGCGAGAGCGGCAAGGGCCAGCGTGAGGTGCAGGTGCTCTATTCCGAGCCGGGCGGTCGCGAGCTCTATTTCTTCGTCAACAACCGGCTCGACCGGGTGGTGAGGTAAGGGGCCGCATCCTGACCGGCTTCGGGCTCAGGCCGAAGCTTCCTCGATTTCGCTGCTGACGGTCAGCCACTCCTCCTCGACGGAGGCGAGGGTCTGTGCCGCCTCGGCGCGCATCTTGGCCAGTTCGCTCGCCTTGGCCGGATCCTTCTGAAACGCGCTGCCGTCTGCGAGAGCCGCATCGACCTTGGCGATCACGTCCGAGAGCTTCGACATGCGGGCTTCGAGGGCCTCCAGCTTCTTGCGCAGGGGTGCCAGCGCCACGCGTCGCTCGGCGGCGGCTCGGCGCTCGTCCACCTTCGACGCCCCGGAAGCCTGAGGCTTGTCCTGGCGCTTCTGCGGTTCGAGGTCGCCCGAAAGCACGAGCTGCCGGTAATCGTCCATGTCGCCGTCGAACGGCTTGACGGTGCCGTTGCCGACGATCCAGAGCCGGTCGGCGCAGGCCTCGATCAGGAAGCGGTCGTGGCTCACCAGGATCACGGCGCCCGTATAGTCGTTGATCGCCTCCATGAGAGCCGTGCGGCTGTCGATGTCGAGGTGGTTGGTCGGCTCGTCGAGAATGAGCAGGTTGGGACCGTGGAAGGCCGCCAAGCCCATGAGAAGACGGGCCTTCTCGCCGCCGGAAAGCGACGAGACCGGCGTGTCGGCCTTGGGCCCGCCGAAGCCGAACCGGGCCGCGCGGGCCCGCGCCTTGGCGACCGGAACGTCGGGCATGAGCTTCGCCACGTGGTCGTAGGCGGTGGCGTTCGGGTTCAGCTCGTCCACCTGGTGCTGGGCAAAGTAGGCGACCTCCATCTTGCCCGGGCGGCGGATCTCGCCCTTCAGGGGTGTCAGCCTGCCGCCGATGAGCTTGCAGAAAGTCGATTTGCCGTTGCCGTTGGCGCCGAGGAGCGCGATGCGGTCGTCCGGCTGGATCGTCAGGTTCAGGCGGTCGAGGATCGTCCGGTCCCCGTAGCCCACGGCGGCGCTCTCGATGGCGATCAGCGGCGGGGCGAGGGGGCGTTCCGGGCTCGGCAGGTCGAAGGGAAGCACGTCGTCTTCCACGATGGTGGCGATGGGCTCGAGCTTTGCCAGCCGCTTCACCCTCGACTGCGCCTGGCGCGCCTTGGAGGCCTTCGCCTTGAAGCGGTCGACGAAGGCCTGCAGGTGCTTGCGCTCCGCCTCCTGCTTCATCTTGAGCTTCGCGGTCAACTCGCGCTTCTCGGCAAGCTGCTTGGCGAAGGAGGTGTAGCCGCCGCGATAGATGGTCAGCTTGCCCCGGTCGAGGTGCAGGATGTGGTTGACGGAGGTGTCGAGGAGTTCGCGGTCGTGGCTGATGACCAGAACCGTGTGGGGGTAGCGGCCCAGATAGTCGTAGAGCCAGAGCGTGCCTTCGAGATCGAGGTAGTTGGTCGGCTCGTCGAGGAGCAGCAGGTCCGGCTCGGCGAACAGAACAGCGGCCAGGGCCACCCTCATGCGCCAGCCGCCCGAGAAGGACGAGCAGGGCCGGTTCTGCGCCTCGGTGTCGAAGCCGAGACCGTGCAGGATCGAGGCCGCGCGGGCAGGCGCCGAATAGGCTCCGATGTCGGTCAGGCGGGTCTCGATTTCCGCCCGGCGGAAGCCGTCCGCCGTCTCAGCCTCCGCCAGAAGGGCGGTGCGCTCCTTGTCGGCGGCCAGCACCACCTCGATCAGCGTCTCCGGCCCGCCGGGAGCCTCCTGGGCGACGGCGCCGATCTTCACGCCCCGGGGAAGGGAAATGTCGCCGCTCTCCGCCGGGATCTCGCCCTGGACGATGCGGAACAGGGTGGTCTTGCCTGCGCCATTGCGTCCCACCAGCCCGACCTTGCTGCCGGGGGGCAGGGCGAAGGAGGCCCGATCGAGGATCAGCCGGTCTCCAATACGATAGGTCAGGTCGGATACGTGAAGCATGGCGCCTTTTGGCCCGTCATGGGGTTCCTGACAAGACGGTTGCCGATTTTCCGGAGCTGGCGGGAGCGCGGGAGGCCGGATGCGCAGGTCGGCAGAAGCAGCTCGCTTGACTTCGTGAGGGACGCATCCAAGAGAAACGCCGATGCGGTTGCGTCGTCGCGCCTGCAGAAGGAGATCGAGATGGGTTCAGATCGCGCAGTGAATGTCGGCGCGCCGGCCGTGGATATCGCCGACCTGCTGGCGCGAATCCAAGCGCGGAAGATCAGGATCGGAATCATCGGTCTGGGGTATGTGGGCATTCCCCTTGCGCTGACGGCGGTGAAGGCCGGGTTCCAGGTGCTCGGCTTCGACATCAACGCCCCTCGCGTCGCGCGTCTCAACCAGGGGGAAAGCCTCATCAAGCATGTCCCGGATGAGTATGTCGCCCAGGCGGTGAGGGAGCAAAAGTTCGAAGCTACCGCCGATTTCAGCCGTCTCGGCGAGCCGGACGCCATCCTGATCTGCGTACCCACGCCCCTGACGAAGCATCAGGAGCCCGATCTCTCCTATGTCGAGAATACGGCCCATGTCATCGCGCCCTGTCTGCGCGAAGGCCAGATCGTCGTTCTGGAATCGACGACCTATCCAGGCACGACGGACGAGGTGCTCAGACCTATCTTCGAGGCGACCGGATTGAAGTCGGGCAAGGACTTCTTCCTCGCCTTCTCGCCGGAGCGCGAGGATCCGGGCAATCCGGATTTCGGCACCTCGGCCATCCCCAAGGTGGTCGGCGGCGATGGCCCGGCAGCCCTGGCTTTGGCCGATGCCCTCTACAGCCAGCTCGTGGTGAAGACGGTGCCGGTGTCCTCCACCGCGACGGCCGAGGCCGTGAAACTGACGGAAAACATCTTCCGGGCCGTGAACATCGCCCTCGTGAACGAACTGAAGGTCGTCTACGCCGCCATGGGCGTCGACATCTGGGAGGTGATCGATGCCGCCAAGACCAAGCCCTTCGGCTTCATGCCGTTCTATCCGGGACCTGGCCTCGGGGGGCACTGCATTCCGATTGATCCTTTCTATCTGACCTGGAAGGCGCGCGAATACGACATTGCCACCCGCTTCATCGAACTCGCGGGGCAGATCAACACCCGCATGCCTTACTACGTGGTCAACAAGCTCGCGGAAGCGGTAGACAAGGGCGGAAAACCCTTCACCGGATCTCGGATCCTCCTGCTTGGCGTGGCCTACAAGAAGAACGTGGATGACATGCGCGAGAGCCCGTCGCTCAAGCTCATGGAACTGATCGAGGCCCGTGGCGCTCAGGTGGACTACCACGATCCGTACATTCCGGAGATCCCAAGGACCCGTAAACACGCGGATCTGATGGGGCGCCGCTCAGTCGCACTGGATGCACCGACGCTCGCGGCATACGACGCAGTGCTCATTGCTACGGACCACGACAACGTGGATTACCGGCTCGTGGTCGACAATGCCAGGCTGGTCGTCGATACGCGCAATGCCTGCGCCCGCGCTGGCCTGTCCGGCGGGCGAATCGTCAAGGCCTGACCTGCCCCTCTCGTGCATTCCGCTGCGGAACCCGCTGCCCCTCTTCATGAGGGACCTTTTATTGAGAGTGGCTACGCTATATAATTGAAGCTTGGCCTTAAGGTGGCTCGGAAGGCCCTTGAGGGGATGAAGGGAGGCGAACGATGGCACGGCTCGCGAGCGTCTTGCTCTTCAAGGGGTTGGACATCGACCTTGCTCCTTTCGAGGCGCGGGCGAACTGGCGCCGCTTCGACCCCGAGGAGACGCTGGTCGATTTCGACGATCTCTCGACGGACGTCTATTTTCTCCTGTCGGGCGAGGTGCGGGTGCTCATGCGCACCGCTTCCGGCAAGGAGGTCATCCTGGACGAGATGAAGCCCGGGGAGCTCTTCGGCGAGCTTGCGGCGCTCGACGGGATCAAGCGCTCCGCCAACGTGACGGCACTCACCCGGGGCGAGGCCTGCGTGATGCCGGCTTCGGTCTTCCGGGAAATCCTGTTCTCCAACAACCATGTGGCGGAGCGGCTCTTCTGCCTCATGGCGTCCCGCATCCGCGACCTGAACGCCCGCTTCGTCGAGCAGACGGTGCTCGACCTGCGGCACAGGCTCTATTCCGAGCTCCTGCGTCTCTCCATGCCCCGGGGCGACCGGGGAGGGGAGCGGGTCATCACGCCGCCGCCCTTCCACCACATCATGGCGGCCCGCATCGGCTGCCGCCGCGAGCAGGTGACGCGGGAATTCTCGATGATGTCCCATGAGGGACTGATCGAGCGCACCAGGGGCGCCCTGATCCTGCGCAAGCCCGACGTGCTCCAGGCCCGCGTGGCGGAGGCCATGCGCGAGGACGCTTGAAGGCTGGGGAGGCGACTGGCTCGCAGCTTCAAACCGGGCCGGCTCTGAGAGTCAAGTCAGCTTCTGAAGGCGCAAAAGGCCAAATGCCGCGACGGTCGCGGCATCCTTGATCATGCCACCGACGATCATTTGCTCGACCTCGTCAATGCCGAAGCGACGGCAGACCATGTCCTGCTCGGTCCGCTCACGCCGGGCATTGTGCTGAGCAAGGCCCCTGGCCAGATAGACGTCATAGCTCTGGGTTGAATACCCGTAACCCTCGAAGAGATGCCCGACCTGAACCATCTCATCGGCCGTTAGGCCGGTCTCTTCCAGCAACTCGGCCCCGGCGAGAACAAGGGGATCCGTGTCGGGAGCCTGCTCCCATGCCCCCTGCGGGAATTCCCAGTAACGCCCTTTTACCGGATAGCGGTACTGCTCAACGAGATACGTCGAGCTATCTTCGACCGGCACGATCACGGCGAAATTGGTTTTCTCGACCACGCCGTAGACCCCACAGGAGCCGTCCCGGTGGCGGATTTCATCCTCGCGAACTCGCATCCACCGGTTCTCATAAACGATGCGGGTAGCGACAGTAGTGATGTCGGCGGTCACAGCATTCCCGATTCTATCCCATGACTGGGACGCTATTCGAAGGCCCTGATCCGATCAACAATCCGTCCTGTCGCTATGCCGCGCCGGTGGAGCTGATGCTTAACTCGCCCTCGGCCCATAGGCCGCGAAGAAGACGCGGATCGCATTCTCCACGTTTCTCCCGATCTCCTCCTCGGTCGGCATGTCGCCCACGGCGAAGAGCAGGCGGCGCAGGGTGCCGGAGCTGCACAGGTCGAGGAAGTGCTGGGCGGCGATGCCGGTATCCTCGATGGAGAGGCGCCCGGCCTCGACCTGGCGGTCCAGGTAGGCCTTGAGGCGGGCGGCGCCCTGGCGCGGCCCGGCGTCGAAGAAGGCTTGGCCCAGGCGGGGAAACTTCTCGGCCGCGCCGATCACCATCCGGACCGACGAAACATGGTCGGGACGCCCCATGTAGCGCAGATAGGTCTCGCCGAGCTTGGTCAGGACGGCGCGCACGTCCGGATCCTCCCCGTCGAGCTTGAAGAGAACCTCGGCGAGGCCGCTCTTCTCCTCGATGGTCAGCGCCTCGAAGAGCTTCTCCTTGTTGTCGAAATAGACATAGAGCGTGCCCTTGGAGACGCCCGCGACCTTGGCGATCTCGCCCATGCTCGTGCCGTCGAAGCCCTGGGCCAGGAAGACCTGCCGGGCTCCGTCCAGGATCTGGCGGCGCTTCTGGTTCTCGGCGCCTTCCTCCGAGGGAGGAGGAGACGGATTTCCGGCGACAGCGATGTCTTTCACGTCGCTCATGTGCGTTTTATCACCTTCAAGCCATTGACCGAACCGTTCAGTCAAATCATATAGATCACATAGGCATCATAGGCGAAAGCGGCAAGGAAGCGAGCGGACTCGTCCGGCTGTACCGATTGTCGCGCTGTTAGAGGTTTTCCAGATGGCTTACCGGGACGAATACGATCAGGCCGGCCGGGGCGATTCCACGCCCGCTCCCGAGAGCAGGGCCCCCGAGGCGGCGGCCGAGCCGCGGCCTGCGGCGGTTCAGGAGCCGGCTCCGGCGAAGCGGCCGAAGGGCAAGCTCGGCAAACGGCTGGTTATCCTTGCCGTTCTGGCCGGCGGCCTTGCGTTCGGCGGCTATGAGGGCATGGAGTGGTGGAACACCGGCCGCTTCATGGTTTCGACCGACGACGCCTATGTGCAGGCGGATATCACGATCCTCTCGGCCAAGGTGTCGGGCTATGTGGATTCGGTCAGCGTCGCGAACAACCAGAGCGTCAGGGCTGGCGACCTGATCGCCAAGATCGACGACGGCGATTACCGGCTCGCCCTGCAATCGGCCAAGGACAAGCTGGCCACGCAGGAAAGCGCCATCGCGCGCATCGGCAAGCAGGTGGAGGCCGCCCGGGCTTCCGTTGCGCAGGCCGAGGCCCAGGTCGCGGCGGCCCGTGCCGAGGCCGAGCGTGCCGAGGCCGATTACGCCCGTCAGCTGCAGCTTTCCCGCTCCGACTACACCAGCAAGGCGACCCTCGAGACCGCCAAGGCGGGCCGCGACCGCGCCGAAGCCAACGTGAAGAGCGCGCAGGCCGCGCTGGCGGCGGCCAAGGCCAATGTGGACGTTCTCGCGGCGCAGCAGACCGAAGGCCGGCGCGTGGCCGCCGAACTGCAGACGGCCGTCGACAGGGCGGAACGCGATCTGTCGTTCACCGAGATCCGCGCCCCTGTGGATGGCGTGATCGGCAACAAGGCGGTCGAGGTCGGCACCTTCGTGCAGCCGGGCGCCCGTCTCGCGGCGCTCGTGCCCCTCACCACGGTGCACGTGGATGCGAACTTCAAGGAAACGCAGCTCGCTTCCCTGCATGCGGGGCAGAAGGTCCGGATCGAGGTCGATGCCTTCCCGGATGCGGACATCGTCGGCACCGTGGAGAGCGTCTCGCCGGCCTCGGGCGCCGTGTTCAGCCTGCTTCCGCCGGAGAATGCCACCGGCAACTTCACCAAGATCGTCCAACGCGTGCCCGTCCGGGTCAGCGTCGACCAGGAATTCGCCCGCAAGGGGCTTCTGCGCCCCGGCCTGTCCGTCGTCGTGAACGTGGACACCCGGACGCAGACCGGATCGACCAAGACCGCCCAACGGTAAGAGAACGAAACCATGGCCGCCTCCGCCGCCATTGCCGGCAAGCCCTCGGCACCCATGCCCGCAGCGAAGTCCGCGCCGCTCGACCGGCGCCGGACCTTCGCGTTCTTCTGCATGGTCTTCGGCATGTTCATGGCGATCCTGGACATCCAGATCGTCTCGGCCTCGCTTGCCGAGATTCAGGCCGGCCTGTCCGCTTCGTCGGACGAGATCTCATGGGTGCAGACGAGCTATCTGATCGCGGAAGTGATCATGATCCCGCTCTCCGGCACTCTGTCGCGCGTGCTCTCCACGCGCTGGATGTTCGTGATCGCTTCGGGCGGCTTCACCCTCATGAGCTTCATGTGCGCGACCTCCACCTCCATCGAGGAGATGATCGTCTGGCGCGCGCTGCAGGGCTTCATCGGCGGCGGCATGATCCCGACCGTCTTCGCCTCCGCCTTCACGATCTTCCCGCCCGAGAAGCGCCCGGTGATCTCGCCCATCATCGGTCTGGTGGCGACGCTCGCGCCCACCGTCGGCCCGACCATCGGCGGCTATCTCACCGACATGTTCTCCTGGCACTGGCTGTTCCTGGTCAACATCGTGCCCGGCATCTTCGTGACCATCTCGACCTACCTGCTGGTCGATTTCGACGAGCCGGACTGGAGCCTGTTCAAGACCTTCGACTGGGCCGGGCTCGGCTTCATGGCGGTCTTCCTCGGCAGCCTGGAATTCGTGCTGGAGGAGGGGCCGATCAACGACTGGTTCCAGGACGAGGCGGTTCTCATCCTGACGGTGCTCTGCGTCGTCACCGCGATTGCCTTCTTCTACCGCGTCTTCACGGCGAAGCATCCCATCGTCGACCTGCGGGCCTTCACGGACCGGAACTTCATGGCAGGCTCCGCCTTCAGCTTCGTCATGGGCATCGGCCTCTACGGACTGACCTATCTCTATCCGGTCTATCTGGGGCGCGTGCGCGGCTACTCTTCGCTGCAGATCGGCGAGACCATGTTCGTGTCGGGCGCCTGCATGTTCCTGATGGCGCCGGTCGCCGGCATGTTGTCGCGCAAGCTCGACCCGCGGGTGATGATGGCGATCGGCTTCGGCTGCTTCGCCTTCGGCACCTGGCAGTTCACGGGCCTGACCAAGGACTGGGACTTCTGGGAGCTCTTCATGCCCCAGGTCTTCCGCGGTGTCGGACTCATGATCTGCATGGTGCCGATCAACAACATCGCGCTCGGCACCCTGCCGCCGGACCGGATCAAGAATGCGTCCGGCCTCTACAACCTGACCCGCAACCTGGGCGGGGCGGTGGGCCTGGCGCTCATCAACACCGCCCTCAACAACCGCTGGGACCTTCACCTCCAGCGCCTGCGGGAGAGCGTGAACTGGAGCCGTTCGACGGCGGTCGAGACCCTGAACACCATGACCATGGGCTTCCAGAGCCTCGGATCGGATGCCAACCATGCGGCGCTCAAGACCGTGTCGAACATGGTCCGGCGCGAGGCGCTGGTGATGTCGTTCTCAGACGTGTTCGTGCTGCTGACGATCCTGTTTCTGGCGCTGGTCTGCGCGCTGCCCTTCGTCAAGAAGCCGAAAGCCGCGCCGCCGGCGGATGCGGGGCACTGAGCCCGCGCTACTCCGTCAGCCGCGAAAGCACCCGGTGGGCCGCCTTCACCCGGGCCTCGTTGGGGTAGGGCTTGTTCGCCAGCATGACGATGCCGATCTTCTTCTCCGGCACGTAGGCGACATAGGCCCCGAAGCCGCTCGTCGACCCGGTCTTGTTGAGGAGCACGTCTCCACGCGGCGCCATCGGCGGATTGATCGCTTCTGCCGGAGTGGCGTTCATGATCATCGTGGTCGAATTGCCGGCGACGATCTTCTCCAGAGCGACCGGGTAGGGGTATTGCTCCCAGATCAGGTCCTGGATCAGCTCACCGGAGCGGAAGTATCCCGCATGCGTCGCCTCGACGGCGCGGGCGACCTTCTCCGGCACCGTGCCGATGCCCATGTTCACCTCGACGTAGCGAATCATGTCGACGGCGTTCGATTTCACGCCCCAGGCTTCTGTCGCGAGCAGGCCGCGGGAGGCGCGGGTAGGTTTGCCGGCCCGGTTATACCCCCAGGCGTAGGACGCCATCTCCGAGGCCGGAACGGCGATGTAGGTCCGCTTGAGCCCGAGGTCGCGGAACAGACGCTCCGCCATGGTTTCGAAACTCTCCCCCATGGCCTTTGCGGTGATCATGCCGAGCAGGCCGATGCTCGGATTGGCGTAGCTGCGAGACGTACCGGGAGGGACGCGCGGCTTCCACGCGCGGAAATAGGCGACGAGCTGCTCCTGATTCTTCACGTCGCCCGGCAGCTGAAGCGGGAAGCCGCCTGTCGTATGCGTGGCGAGGTCCAGCACGCGCACATGGTCGAGCGCGCTTCCCTTCAACTCGGGCATATAAGCGCTGACCTTCCCGTTCAGCGACAGCTTGCCTTCGATCTCGGCGTAGGTCGCCAGGGTCGCGGTGAAGGTCTTGCTGATCGATCCCAGCTCGAACAGCGTGTCTCGCGTGACGGAAGCCCGCGGGCTCTTCGAGGCCAGGCCGTATTCGACGAAATGGCGTGTTCCATCGACCGTCACGGCGACGGCCATTCCGGGGATGCCGTATTGCTCGATAACAGGTTTCACCGCCTCGTCGACGATGCGCCGCACCTTGGCGTCCAGGTCCGCGTCTGCTGCAAGCGCACTGGAGAGGGCGCACCAGGAACAGGCGAGGAGAGCGGCGGCGAGCCGTGGGGCAAACAGAGGTCGCAAAGGCATCTCCTCGTTTCGGGTCCGAGCGTCAGACGCTCTCTTTTAGCGCCCGTAGATCCGGTCGAGAACCTGCGCCACGTCCACCAGCCGTTCGGCGGCGGGATCGAAGCGCTGCCCGGCCGCCAGGCGCACGGCCCAGTCCGCCGCCGCCCGCCCGCCCCATTCGTCGGGCGGGTTCGACAGGGTTTCCCGGGACGTGCCGCGATAGCGCTCCGCGACGAAGTCGTAGAACGAGCCGTTGACGTTGCGCAACGCGGCGCCGCCTTCGGTGCCGTAGAAGGCCGCGGAGATCATCGCGTCGCAGCCGGCCTGGAGGCGCCAGGAGCAGGCGAGCTGCACCGCCGTTCCGGTCTCCAGCCCGATGGTCGCGAGGGCATAATCCTCCACCTTGTCGGGCCGGCTCCCCAGAGGCTCTCCGCCGGCGAAGAGCCTGCCGGAGACGTCGCTCACACCCGGATAGTTGAGCGTCCACAGGGCAAGGTCCACGAGGTGGACGCCGAGGTCCATCACGCAGCCGCCGCCCGAGAGCGCCCGGTCGTAGAACCAGGCCTTGTCGGGCCCGTAAGCGTTGTGGAACACGAGGTCCACCGCATAGATGTGCCCGAGTTCGCCCGAGCGGATAACCTCACGGATGCGCTGCATTCCCTCCGTGAAGCGGTAGGAGAGGTCCACGTCGAGGAGCCGGTTGGCCCGGCGCGCGGCATCGACCACGGCCTTCGCCTCCACGGCATCGCGCCCGAGGGGCTTCTGGCAGAAGACGGCCACGCCCCGCTCCAGCGCCCGGATCGACTGCTCCGCGTGCATGGCGCTCGGGGTCGCGATCACCACCCCGTCGACCCCGGCATCGAGCAGATCGTCCAGCGTCGAGACGAGTTGCGCGTCCGGCGCCATCCTGGCGGCCTCCGCCGCCATTTCGGGGGAGGGATCGGCGATGGCCGCCGCCTCCACCATGCCGGTCTTCAGGATGGCCTCCATGCGGTGGCGGCCGATCCATCCGACGCCCAGGAAGCCGATGCGCGGGCGGGCGAGCGAGACTTCCGGCGCCTTTTCGAGCAGAACCTGTGTCATCAGAGGGTCACCAGTGCCTTGAGGAAACCGTCCGGCCGGTCGCGGGTGGCGTCGAGCGCCTCGTCCAGCCGGTCGAGGGGATAGGTATGGGTGTAGAGGGGGCTCGGGTCGAGGCGGCCGGAGGCGACCGCGTCGACGGCCTCGCGAATGCCCTGGATATAGATCTTCGGGTCCCGCTCGTGGGCGTTGATCACGTCGAGCCCGCGCCAGTTCCAGAGCCACATATTGACCTGCCGCGGCCCGTCCTGATGGTAGCCGGCGACGATCAGCTTGCCCCGCTCCCGGGTGAGCTCGCCTGCGAGGTCCAGGGGCCATTGCTTGCCGACCGCCTCGATCACCCGGTCGCAGAACATGCCTCCGGTCAGCTCCTTCACCTGCTCGATGATGGCGTGATGATCCTCCATCGGAATCGTCTCGGCCGCTCCGAACTCCCGGGCCACGTCGAGGGAGAAGGGGCGCCGCGAGATGGCGATGACCCGCGCGCCCGCATCCGTGGCGAGCCGGGTCAGGATCGCGCCCAGGAAGCCGATGCCGACGATCGCAACGGTCTGCCCCGGCTGGATGTCGCTCCGGCGCAGGATGTTCATGGCGCAGCCGAGCGGCTCTCCCGGGAAGGGCTTGCCGGCAAGCGCTTCGGGCAGGCGCACCACCGCGTCCGCCTCGGCCAGATCGTATTCGGCATAGGATTTGTAGGAGAGGGCCGCCACCCGGTCGCCGACCGCGAGCCCTTCGACGCCGTCGCCCAGGGCATCGACCACGCCCCAGCCCTCATGGCCGAGGGAGCCGGGCTCGGTGGGAAACTGCATCCATTCCGGCCCCGCCCAGGGCGTCAGGTTGGAGGCGCAGACGCCGCAGCCTTCCAGGCGGATGCGGACCTGTCCCGGCCCCGGCTCGGGGCGGGCAACGGAATCGATCCGGATGCGGCCCGGCCCCGTGAGGATCGCTGCCCTCATGGTCTTTGCGGTGGACAGGCTGCTGTCTGCGTCGTGATTCCAGGAGTTCGCTTCGACGGTCGCCAGATCGGCGCCGCTCAATCCATCGTCGTTCTGCAAGTTCGTCTCCACTCACGTGCAGGGTGAACTAGAAAAGCTTGGCAGCGGTTCAAGTGTGAGGGCGGCCACCGGCCGGAGATCGGCACGGATGGGGAAGGGGGCATTAAGCTGTTGTTCTTCCAGCCTGAACATCCTAGTTTGCCCCGCAGTTTCCTCATCATTCAGGTTGAAGTGCGAACATCTTGCCTCCTCCCCGCCAATCCGCCTCCGTCGGCGCCGTGCGCCGTTCCTTCGCGCCCTGGTCGGACCCCGAAGCCAAGCCGCTCATCCGCTTCGATAATGTGACGAAGCGGTTCGGCGACGCCGTCGCCGTCGATCATCTCTCCCTGAACATCTTCGAAGGCGAGTTCTTCTGCCTCCTTGGCCCGTCCGGATGCGGCAAGACCACCCTCATGCGGATGCTGGCCGGATTCGAGCATCCGAGCGAGGGCCGCATCACCCTCGCGGACAGGGACCTCGCGGGCGTGCCGCCCTATCGCCGGCCCGTGAACATGATGTTCCAGTCCTATGCTCTTTTCCCGCACATGAGCGTCGAGCGGAACATCGCCTTCGGGCTCAAGCAGGACGGGCTGCCGAAGGCCGAGATCGCGGCGCGGGTCGACGAGATGCTGCGCCTGGTCCAGCTCGAGCGGCTGGCCAAGCGCTATCCGAGCCAGCTCTCGGGCGGGCAGCGCCAGCGCGTCGCCCTGGCCCGGGCCCTCGCCAAGAAGCCGAAGGTGCTCCTCCTCGACGAGCCCCTTGGCGCCCTCGACAAGAAGCTGCGCGAGGAGACCCAGTTCGAGCTCATGGACATCCAGCACGACCTCGGCATGACCTTCGTGGTCGTCACGCACGACCAGGAGGAGGCCATGACTATGGCGGACCGGATCGCCGTCATGGATCACGGGCGCATCGTCCAGGTCGCCACCCCGGGCGAGATCTACGAGCAGCCCAAGACCCGGTTCATCGCGGAATTCGTCGGCGACGTGAACATCCTGGAGGGCAACGTGCTCGGCCAGGAGAACGGCCTGTGGCGGGTCCAGACCCCGTCCGCGGAGGCTCCGCTCACCATCGACGACCCGGACGAGGTGCTGCACTCCGATCAGGCCGTCGCCATCGCCGTGCGGCCCGAGAAGATGGTGATCCGGCGCGACCCGCCGGGTCCCGACGCCATCAACGTCCTGACCGGCGAGGTCTGGGACATCGGCTATCTGGGCGACTGGACGGTCTACAGGGTCAAGCTCGCCTCCGGAGCCATCCTGCGCGTGACCCGGGCCAACAGGTCGCGCTATGTCGAGCATCCCATCGACTGGGACGAGCAGGTCTATGTCACCTTCGCGCCGGATGCGGCGGTGATCCTGGCGGAATAGCCATGACGCCCAGACCCTCCTTCTCCAAGAAGCTGGCCGAGAGCCTCGTGCCGGCCGTGCCCTATCTGTGGCTCGGCCTGTTCTTCCTCGTGCCGTTCCTGATCGTCTTCAAGATCAGCCTCTCGGACCCGGCGGTCGCGCAGCCGCCCTACAAGCCCACCTTCGAGTGGGGCGACATCGTCGGGTTCTTCCAGGGGCTCGATCTCGAGAACTTCGAGCTTCTGACCAGCGACGACCTCTATTTCAGCGCGACCCTCTCGTCGGTGCGGATCGCCGGCATATCGACGGTTCTGCTGCTCCTCGTCGGCTTTCCCATCGCCTACGCCATGGCGCGGGCGCCGGTGCGCTACCGCTCGCTCCTGGTCGCCCTCATCATCCTGCCGTTCTGGACGAGCTTTCTCATCCGCATCTATGCCTGGATCGCGATCCTGAAGCCGGAAGGACTGCTCAATCAGGCGCTTATTGGCCTCGGAGTGATCGGCGAACCGCTCACCATTCTCAATACGGAGGCGGCAGTCTTCATCGGCATCGTCTATGCCTATCTGCCCTTCATGGTGCTGCCGCTCTATGCGACGCTGGAGAAGATGGACGACACGCTCCTCGAGGCGGCGCTCGATCTGGGCTCCACCCCCTGGCGCGCGTTCTGGACCATCACCGTGCCGCTCGCCATGCCGGGTATCATCGCCGGTTCGCTTCTCTGCTTCATTCCGGCGGTCGGCGAGTTCGTCATTCCGGACCTGCTGGGCGGATCGGAGACCCTCATGATCGGGCGCCAGCTCTGGAGCGAGTTCTTCTCCAACCGGGACTGGCCGCTGGCCTCGGCCGTCGCCATCCTGCTCCTGATCGTCCTGGTCGTGCCCATCGTCATCTACCGCGATGTGGAGTCGCGCCGTGTGGAGACTCGAGCATGACCCGCCGCCTGAGCTTCTTCAATGTCACGTCGCTCGTGATCGGCTTCGCGTTCCTTTATCTGCCGATCCTGCTGCTCGTGGTCTATTCCTTCAACGCCTCGCGCCTCGTCACGGTGTGGGGCGGCTTCTCGACCCAGTGGTACGTCGCGCTCTTCCGCAATCAGGCGCTCGTGGAGGCCGCCTGGGTCACGTTGCGGATCGCGCTCCTGTCGGCGACCCTCGCGACCGTCCTCGGCACCCTCGCGGCGCTTGCGCTCACCCGCTACGGGCGTTTCACCGGCCGGACGCTCTTCACCGGCATGGTCTATGCCCCGATGGTCATGCCGGAGGTGATCACAGGCCTGTCGCTGCTGCTGTTCTTCGTCGCCATCGGCCTGGACCGGGGTTTCTGGACGATCACGCTCGCCCATACCACGCTCACCATGTGCTTCGTGACCGTGGTCGTGCAGTCGCGGCTGATGACCTTCGACAGGTCCCTCGAAGAGGCCGCCATGGACCTGGGCGCGCCGCCCTTGCGCACGTTCTTCTCCGTGACGCTGCCGCTGATCGCACCGTCCATCGTTGCCGGATTCCTGCTGGCCTTCACCCTGTCCCTCGACGACCTCGTCATCGCGAGCTTCAACACGGGACCGGGGGCGACGACCCTGCCGATCCGGATCTACAGCCAGGTGCGGCTGGGCCTGTCACCGGAGGTCAACGCGGCCTCGACGATCCTGATCGGGATCGTGGCCCTCGGCGTCACGACCGCGACCCTGCTGAGCAAGCGTTCGCTGCTGCGCTCCCAGCGCAACATTCACTGAGCCGTCGCCAGAGGAGCCTGATTGGTTAGGGGTGGACGCCTGGGGCCGAACAGGGGCTTGGCGGCGCCGGATCTTTCGATCAGCGGACGAACCTCGGGCCTCACCAGGATGTTGTCCCAGCTTCCGCTGACCTCGAAGGCAATCGCGGACAAGGAATCGGGAGCTCCCTTCGCGAGGGTGACGTCCGCCTTCACGTCCAAGGCCCGGTCGGCGAGGGAGATGTCTCCCTGGAAGCTGGCGATCAGTTCCTGAGCGGTCAGGCGCCCCTCGGTGATGACGCCGATGCCGTTCTTGACCGAGACGTGGGCCTGGGCCTGGTCGAAGGGCGTCCGCCCGCCCTTCCAATGAAGGAAGGCGAGGAGAGGGCGCTTTTCCACCCTGCGGAGGGCGTCGTCGAGGGCGATGCCGATAAGCTCGCCTTCCTTGACCGTCACGGACATGCGTCCCTGGACTTTCCGCATGAGCTCGGCCGGGTTCTTGCCCGATCCTTCGAGCGCGAACTGGCCCTGGGCGCGTCCGGCAATCCAGCGCGGCTCGCCGATGGCCTTCAGGAACGGCCCGAGATCGACACGCTCGAAGCTGGCCTGTCCCTTCAGTTCGGCCGGACCGTTCACCGAGACGAGGGACAGACGGCCCTTGAAGGTTCCTTCACCCAAATCGGCGCGTCCGATGGATGCCTCGATGCGGCCGGGCTGCACCAGCACGCCCGCAGCCATGTCGTTGACGAGGATCCGCCCGAACTGCGCGTTCGTGGCCGAGAGGCGCAGGTCGAGATCGCTGCCGGTGGCGCGCGTCAGGTCGATGGCGTCCTCGCTCCAGCCGCCCGAGCGGGCGCGGGCCTCGGCCAGGGGGCGGACGAAATCCGAAAGATTGAGGTTTTCCGCAGCCAGGGTGCCCGAGATGAGTGGGCGCTCCGCGTCGAGACGCACCGACAGGGTGCCGTCGAGCTTGTCTCCCCCGAGGGTCACGGCGACCGAGGGCCAGGAGAGGCGGCGGCGATTGATCGAGACATCGCCCTGGATCGACAGGTCGTCGATCAGAGAGGCGAAAGGCAGCTCCAGCCCGCTCCAGCGGGTGAAGTTGCGGACGGACTTGGCCTGGATCAGGCTCTCGCCCGTGACCCGGGGATCGCTTCCGAGCAGGGCTTCGCCGGTAACCGCAAGGCGGCCCGAGGGCGCCGAAAGGGTCAGCGAGAACGGACTCAGCTGCTCGGCCGCAAGAAGGTTGGGGGTGAAGGAGGCCTGCTCGACCGTCACGGTCTCTCCACGCCACGAGGCCGAGCCCACGGCATAGAGCGGGGAACTCGCCCCTTCCCAGTTGATCACGCCGTTGATCCGGTCGAGGGAGGCGTTCTTGAGGTCGGTCCAGGAAAGCGACGATGCCGCCACGATCAGGCGCCGGGCCGGGATCGGCTTGGTCCCCTCCTTGAACAGGCCGGCCCAATCCAGGGCTCGCAGGGCCTCATGGGACGCGGTGATCCTGGTCTCGCTGATCATGACTTCGGACAGCTCAAGCCGCCCGAAAAGAAGCGGAAGGAGGCGCAGTTCGCCCCGCAGGGTTCCCCCTTCGGCCTTCGCGGATCCATCCGCCGCGGCCAGGGTCATGTTCTCGAATTTCACCCGCGGCGTCGGCAGCACGGCGAAGGTGCTGCGTCCCTCGACCGTGAGGTCGAGGCCGTAGCTCTTCCGCAGGTGCCCGGCCACGGTCGACGACAGCCTGCTCCCGGTCAGCGTCCAGGGAACGGCCGCCGCTCCCAGGACCGCAAGCGAGATCAACGCGATGAGAAATACGACGCGACGCGACATGGATTGACGTCTTAGACCTAATGGTTTCGCTTCGGAAGCGCTGGTGGGGAACCGCCGGGGGATGACGGCACCGGAAATCGAGGTTTCCATATATCCATACGAAGGGATTGTCTAAATTGAGGCCAGGTTGCAGGGTGGCGTCCTGAGCGCCGTCGGTGGTGCAAAATAGGCACAGTCCCAATAGACGAGGGGTGGATGGATAAGGTTTACAGCGATGCTGGCTCGGCCATGGCCGGGCTCATCAAGGATGGCATGACCATCATGGCCGGTGGGTTCGGCCTTTGCGGCATTCCCGAGGCGCTGATCGAGGCGATCCGTGATTCGGGGGCGAAGGACCTGACCTTCATCTCCAACAATGCGGGCGTCGACGGCGTCGGCCTCGGGCGGCTCCTCGAGACCCGCCAGATCCGCAAGATGATCTCCTCCTACGTGGGCGAGAACAAGCTCTTCGCCCAGCAGTATCTCTCCGGGGAGCTGGAGCTCGAGTTCAACCCGCAGGGCACGCTCGCCGAGCGCATCCGCGCGGGCGGCGCGGGCATCCCGGCCTTCTTCACCAAGACCGGCGTCGGCACCCTGATCGCCGAAGGCAAGGAAGTGCGCGAGTTCGACGGCGAGAAATACGTGATGGAGCGCGGTCTTTTCGCCGACATCGCCGTGGTCCACGCCCATACGGGCGACAGGGAGGGCAACCTCGTCTACCGCAAGACGGCCCGCAACTTTAACCCGATGATGGCCACCGCCGCCAAGATCACCATCGCCGAGGTCGAGCATCTGGTGGATGCCGGCGAGATCGACCCGGACTGCATCCACACGCCGGGCATCTTCGTGAAGCGCATCGTGCACGTGCCGAACCCGGTAAAGCACATCGAACAACGCACGACCCGCAAGCGCGCCGAGGCGGCCGCTCCCGCGGGCGCAGGGGAGGAAATCTGATGGCTTGGACCCGTGAGCAGATGGCCGCCCGCGCCGCCAAGGAACTGCGCGACGGCTACTACGTGAACCTCGGCATCGGCATTCCGACCCTGGTGTCCAACTTCATCCCCAAGGGGATGCGCGTGCAGCTCCAGTCGGAGAACGGCATGCTCGGCATGGGGCCGTTCCCCTACGAGGGCGAAGAGGACGCCGACCTCATCAATGCGGGCAAGCAGACCATCACCGAGCTGCCCACCACGAGCTACTTCTCCAGCTCCGATTCCTTCGGAATGATCCGCGGCGGCCATATCGACCTGTCGATCCTCGGCGCCATGCAGGTGGCCCAGAACGGCGACCTCGCCAACTGGATGATTCCAGGCAAGATGGTGAAGGGCATGGGCGGCGCCATGGACCTGGTGGCGGGCGTCAAGCGCGTCGTCGTGGTCATGGAGCACGTGGCGAAGGGCAAGGACGGGTCCGAGGATCCGAAGCTCCTGAAGGAGTGCAACCTTCCCCTGACCGGCACGGGCGTCGTCGATCTGGTGATCACCGATCTCGGCGTCTTCTCCATCGACAAGAAGGGCGGCACCGGCATGACCCTGATCGAGCTCGCCGACGGCGTCACGCTGGATGAGATCAAGGCGAAGACCCAGGCCGACTTCAAGGTCGCGCTGGATTCCAAGCAGTCCGACGCGGCCTGAGGCGGGGCGGCCCTTCGGGGCTGTCCTTTCTCAGGGAGAAGCGGTGCCCGCGGCCTTCCGGCGGCTTTCGGCGCTTCGGGTGAGCTGGATCACCGGCAGGAGCCCGACGAGAACGATCACGAGGGCGGCGAGGGAGCCGTCCTCGAATGCGCCGCGCGCCGCATGGCCGTAGACGAGCGTGGCGAGCGTTTCCGTATTGAGCGGACGCAGCAGAAGCGTCGCCGGCAGCTCCTTGATGCAATCCACGAAGACGAGCAGGGCGGCGCTCGCGAGGGCGGGCCGGAGCAGGGGCACCTGCACCCTCCTGATCAGCTCGCGCCGGTTGGCGCCAAGCGTGCGCGCCGCATCTTCGAGCCCTGGTGAGACACGCTCGAACCCGGCCGAGAGGGCGCCGGTGGCGATGGGCAGGAAGCGGATCACATAGGCGAGGATGATCCCACCTGCCGCTCCCATGAGAAGCAATCCGATGCGCTGGCCCGTCAGGTTGCGCCAGATCGTGCCGACCATGTTGTCGAACGCGATGAGGGGCGTCATCAGCCCGATGGCGAGCACCGTTCCGGGAACGGCGTAGCCCAGGCCGGCCACGAAGAGAGCGCTTCGGGTAAGCGCGATCTTCGTGAGGCGGGAGGCGGAGACGAGCAGGATCGCGAGAGCGAGGGCCGCCAGGGTCGCGACGGTGGAAAGGCCTATCGTCGTGGTGAGATGCGCAAGGAAGGTCGTGTCCAGCTGGCGGACGAGCCCGCCGCGCAGGGTCTCCCGCAGCAGGAAGGTCGCCGGCAGGAAGAAGCCCAGGATCACCGGCATGACGCACAGGACGGCCGCAAACCAGCCCCGCCCGCCGGAGAGAGGCACGGGCTGCGCGACGCGGGGCCGCTTGGTGGACAGGGCATAGCGCCGGTCGCGGCGGCCGTACCGCTCGATCAGGATCAGCGCGATCACGAAGGCCAGCATGACGCAGGCGATCTGGGCCGCTCCGGCGAGGCTGCCGCGGTTGAGCCAGGTGGTGAAGACCGAGACGGTGAGCGTTCGCACGCCGAGATACTCGCTCGCGCCGATGTCGTTCAGGGCCTCGAGCAGGGCCAGCGACAGACCGACCGCGAGGGCCGGGCGCGCGAGGGGAATGGCAATGACGCGAAACAGCTTGAACCGGCCGGCCCCGAGGGTTCTCGCCACCTCCATCATGCTCGCGCTCTGGGTGAGAAACATGGTCCGGGCGGCAATGTAGACGTAGGGGTAGAGCACCGCCGACATCACCAGGATGCAGCCGGACAGGGAGCGGATTTCCGGAAACCAGTAATCGGCCCGCGACCATCCCGTGGCATCGCGCAGGGCCATCTGCACGAGCCCGGCCGCGTCGAAGACTTCGACGTAGATGTAGGCGGTGATGTAGGTCGGCACCGCGAGGGGGAGCGGCAGGAGCCACACCAGCATGTCACGCCCCGGAAAGCGGTGGGCGGTGACGAGCCACGCGGTGGTGATGCCCATGGAACCGGCCACCAGCGCGACGCCGGTCAGGAGAGCCAGGGTGTCCCTGAGGCTCGAGGGCAGAACATTGGCGATGAGGTGAGGCCAGATCTCCGCGTCGCCCTCGGCGGCAATGCCGATCAGGGCGACGAGAGGCATCAGCACCAGCAGACCTGTCGCGGCCACGGCGGCTTTCAGCCATCCGGGAAGTTGCCGCGCCAGGCGCCGGCGGGCAGGAGAGGGCGCGGTCGTTGCGGTGGCGGTGGCGCTCAATGGAAATGGCGCTGCCGATGACGGCAGCGCCCCCTGTTCAGGTTCGGTACGGTCGAAAGACCGTTCAGGCTTACTGATCGAAGCCGACTTTGTCGACGAGTTCGCTGGCCTTCTTGCGGAGCTTTGCGATCTCGGCAATCGACACGTTGTCGGGCTTCAGCTGTCCGAACGACTCGATGGTCGGGTGGATCTTGATGCCGGCCTTCACCGGGTATTCGGAGTTGGCCTCCGCATGAAGGCGCTGGGCTTCGTCCGAGACCATGTACTCCATGAACTTCTCGGCATTGGCCTTATTGGGCGCATTCTTGGCGAGCGCGAGGCCCGACACGTTCACGTGGGTTCCGCCGCCTTCGAAGGTGGGCAGGATCACCTTGATCGCCTCGCCCCACTTCTTCTGCTCTTCGTTGTTGCCGTTGCGCATCAGCGAGACGTAGTAGGTGTTGCCGATGGCGATGTCGCAGACGCCGGCCAGGATGTCCTTGGCCTGCTCGCGGTCGCCGCCGGAGGGCTTCTTCGCGAGGTTCGCCTTCAGACCCTTGAGCCATTCCTCGGCCTTCTCCTCGCCCTTGTGGGCGATGACCGCGGCAAAGAGGCTGATGTTGTAGAGGTGCTGACCCGAGCGAATGCAGACCTTGCCCTTCCACTTCGGATCGGCAAGCTCCTCATAGGTGATCTGGTCCTGCTTGACGCGATCCTTCGAGGCATAGACCACGCGGCCGCGCAGGGCGATGCCGAACCAGTGGCCTTCCGGATCGCGGTACGCGGCCGGAATGGTCTCTTCGAGGGCGGTCAGCTTCACCGGCTGGGTGACGCCGAGGTCCTTGGCGGCCTGCAGGCGGCCGATATCGACGGTGAGAATCACGTCGGCGGGGCTGTTTTCGCCCTCCGTGCGGATGCGCTCCTCGAGACCGTTGTTCACGAACACGGTGTTGACCTTGATCCCGGTCTCCTTCGTGAACTCGTCGAGGATCGGCTTGATCAGGCCGGGCTCGCGGGACGTATAGAGGTTCAGTTCCTGGGCGATGGCGGCCAGGGACGACCCTGCCAGGAGACCGGCGGCCGTGGCGCCGAGCAGCAGGGTGCGGGCGATTTTCATCTTCATCGTGGAAATCCCTAAGTCACACGTCAGGAAGCGGCCTCTGCCAGCCTCCGTATAAACTGCAAAAAACACGTGCCTCGAATCCGGTCAATAAAAAACTCTGTAACATCAATGATTTAGAGGGTTTCTAAACTGGCCCCAGATTGGAAGCTCTCTAAGATGGAGCGCGACGCGACAGGCCGGTGGCAACCTGCATCGCCTTCGCCCGCGGCCCGTCGCGACCACGGTCCATGGACCGGAGAGCCCGACCGGGCGCACGGGTTTTCGAACGGATCTTCCTGGCGGGGCAGACGTCCGTCGCGCAGGCGTTACGCCGACAGCTTTTCCTTGACGGGGACGACCTCTTCGGAGGCGGCTCTGAGACGGGCGATCTCGGCCTCCATCTTCTCCATGTTGTTGAAGAGCCGCTCGCTGGCCAGGCGCAGGAAATAGAAGCCGAATTCCGGGTTCTGGAAGTAGAGCTGGCGCACCTCGTCGTAGCTGATGCTCAGCACTTCGCCGCTCTCCAGGCATTCGAGCGTCTGCGTGCGCCTGTTGTCGGGCGACATGAAGCCCATCTCTCCGACCACGTGGCCCTGAGGCAGCTCGATGCCCAGCTCCTTCAGCCGGTAGCGACCCGAGAGGGTGTAGAACATGCAGGAGGCGCTGTCCCCCTTGGCGAAGAGGATCTCGCCGGCCTTCACCGGCCGGCGGGTCATGAAGGGCTTGAGCCATTCCATGGACAGGTCGCTCTTCGAGGCCTGCTTCACCTTCCTGATCAGCCGCAGCATCTGGTAGAGGCGCAGGCTGTTGAGCGGGAGCAGGATCAGGTTGACCGTCATGCTCGGGTAAAGGCCCATGAACGATGAATAAGTCAGCGAGACCACGTTCGTCGCGATGCCGAGGCAGCGCAGAGGAATGATCGTCTTCATCGCGCTGCCGGTGATGGCCAAAGCCGCACCGAGCCAGCCGAGTGCCTCGACCCAAGTCATGGTCAAAGTCATGGAACCCATCCGTGATGGTGAATACCGTTACGGCATATAACATCGATTGGCGGAAGTCAGGTGGGATATGCGACCGCGCACATGTGGGCAAGAGCCGCAGGCATGTTCTTAGGTGTGCACCGTTTGGTTGGGCGGGTGCAGCACTGCGATGACAGAGGTTGAATAATATTCCCACATACTTCGAAAGATATTGCTGCAACCGATATAATATTCGAATTTTCGATGTGTGCTTGATCCTCATCCCGATAGATTGCGTGCATGGATGGTCCTAAAGTACGCCTGAGGCAAAAAGGGATCAGGCGATATTTCGATATTTCGTATCGAAGAGGATGAGGGCATTTAGACTTTGAGTTCTGTCTCGATGACTGGAGGGTATTCGAAGAAATGAACCTGCGTTTCGTGGAGACTTTCCTCTGGGTGGCGCGCTTGGGCAGCTTCAGCGCTGCGGCCGAGAGGCTCAACACGACGCAGGCGGCGATTTCCAACCGCATCGCCACCCTCGAGCGGGATTTGGGAATCCGGCTCTTCGAGCGGGATGTCCGCTGCGTCCGCCTCACCGGCCTGGGGCAGCAGGCGGTCGCCAAGGCGGAGGAGCTGGTTCGGGTCGCCAACGAGTTTCGCGAGGCCGTGAGCGATCCCGGCAGCCTGCGCGGCTCGATCAGGATCGGCACGATCGATTCGATCGCCCATGCCTGGCTGCCGCAGTTCATCGAGCGGCTGTGGGCACGCTATCCGAGTGTCGCGGTGGACCTCAACACCGATACCAGTCTCCACATGGCGCGTGAGGTGGCCGAGCGGCGCATCGACCTGGCCCTGATCATGGGCCCTGTCATCGCGCCCGACATCATCAATCTCGATCTGTGCACGTTCGCCTGCACGTGGCTCGCAAGCCCGAAGCTCAACTTGCCCGACAGGCCGCTGACCCTGGCAGAGATGGCCGACCATCCGATCCTCGCCTATTCGCGGGACAGCATACCTCATCACAGATTGTTGAAGCAGCTCGCCGATGCGGGCATCGAGGATCCGACGATCTACAATTCCAATTCCCTGGCGACGGTGATCCGCCTTGCGCAGGATGGAATCGGAGTGACGCCGCTGCCGAAGGTGATCGTGCGGGAGCAGCTCACGGCCGGAACCCTCGTGGCGCTCGACGTCACGCCCGCTTTCCCGCCTCTCAGCTTCCACGCGGTCTATTCCGATCATCCGGACAATCTCATCTCGGCAGTCGCGGCGAGAATGGCGCAGGAGGTCGCCCATGGATTTTCACATGCTCAGACGGACGGAGCGTCCTGGTAGGCCGCTCCCCGAACACGTTGGGAATGCTGGTTGTGCAGCGCAGAACAAGCAAAACTTAGCCTGCAGGAAAAGTATTTCGTGTTTGTCGCAGGTCGGCCGGCGCGCCCACACTTCGGGCTCGGATCAATGGAGGCCGTGACGTGAAAGTCAGTCTAATTCAGATGAATTCCCAGAACAACAAGGCGGAAAATCTGAAAACCGCCGCCACGATGATCGAAAAGGCCGTCAACGAGGAAACGCCCGATCTGATCGTCCTGCCGGAATACTACGCCTTCCTCGGGGAAGGGCGCGACAACATCCATGCCAGCGCCGAGACCTTTCCCGACGGCGAGGCCTACACGCTCATGGCGGAGCTCTCCGCCAAGTACCGCGTGACGATCCATGCGGGCAGCGTCGTGGAGCGCGTGGGCAACAACCACTACAACACGACCGTGGTGTTCGGGCCCGAGGGCAAGGAGATCGCCCGCTACCGTAAGATCCACCTGTTCGACGTGGATATTCCGGGAGGCACCAGCTACCGCGAGTCGGACACGATCAGCCGCGGCGAGGACGTGGTGACGTACAAGGTCGGCGATGTCACGGTCGGCTGCGCCATCTGCTATGATATCCGCTTCCCCGAACTGTTCCGGAAGCTGCGCGACGCCGGCTCCGACGTGATCGTTCTGCCTGCCGCCTTCACCCTCATGACCGGCAAGGATCACTGGGAGACGCTCGCCCGCGCCCGCGCCATCGAGACCCAGACCTATTTCCTGGCGGTCGGGCAGGTGCTGTCCAACTCGGACGGCAAGAAGTGGTGCTGGGGCCATTCCATGGTCATCGACCCGTGGGGGCACATCGTGGCGCAGTGCTCCGACAAGGTCGCGAGCACCAGCTCCCGCCTCGACCTGGATTATGTGGGGCACGTGCGTCGCAACGTACCTGTCGCTCAGCACCACGTCCTGGCCTGAGGAGCGCACAGCATGTTCACCGTCAATCAGATGCCGAAGCAGATCTCCGAGGAGCTGATCTCGCTCCTCGAGCAGGTCGAGACCGCAACGGTCGGCCATTTCCTGCATTCCGGCTTCGTGAACCGCGAACTGCGCGCGGTTCTCCCTGAGAAGCGCGTCGCCGGAACCGCCGTCACCGTACGGCTGCCCCATGCGGACAGCACGGTCCTCCACTACCTCACGAAGCTGGTTCGTCCGGGCGACATCGTGGTGGTCGACCGCTGCGGCGACGACAAGCACGCCTGCTGGGGCGGTGTCGTCACCCACTCCATGAAGCTCGCCGGCGTGAAGGCCGGCATCGTGGACGGTCCGGCCACCGATTTCTCCGAGATCCGCCAGGTCGAGATGCCCATGTGGTGCCGCGGCCCGTCGCCCATCACCACCAAGATCCTCGGGCTCGAAGGGGCCATCAACGTGCCCGTCACGGTCGGCGGGCAGGTGATCGAGCCGGGCGACGCGATCCTCGCGGATGAAAGCGGCGTGATCGTGCTCCATCCCTCCGAGGCGAAAGCCGTGGCCGAGCGGGCCATCGGAATGCAGGAGGCCGAGATCAAGCTGCTGGAGCGGCTTCGCAACGGCGAGAAGCTGCCGGACATTTCCGGCGCGACCCGCATCGTTGAAGAGAAGGCCCGGCGCGTCGCCTGACGCGCCGGTTACGGGAAGAGCAGTCAAAAACAGAGGGAACAATGACGATGATGAAACGGCGTACGGCTCTGCTCGGCATCTCGGCGCTCGCATTTGCCGCCTCGATGCCCGCTTTCGCCCAGGAGAAAACGGTGACGCTCGCTGCCTATAGCGGGATCTTCCAGGACCACTATACCAAGGCGGTCGTCGAGCCCTTCATGAAGGCTCATCCGGACATCAAGGTCCAGTTCTACGGAATGCCGAACTCGGCTCAGATGCTCGGCACCCTTCGCGCCCAGAAGGCCTCGCCCCAGATCGACGTGATGATCATGGACGTGTCCGTCGCGAAGGCGGCGACGGACGAGGGTCTGTTCGACAAGGTGGACGAGAGCGTCTCGAAGCACGTCGCGGATCTCTATCCGGCAGCTCGCGCGGAGGGCGTGGGCGGCGTTGGGGTGACTTTCGACAACCTCGTTCTCCTCTACAACGAGGATCAGGTGAAGACGGCGCCGACCTCGTGGAACGCCCTCTGGGACAAGCAATACGCCGGCAAGGTCGCCATTCCGGCCGTTCCCGACATTCAGGGCACGACCCTGACGATCATCGCCAACAAGATGGCCGGCGAGGAAGACTACAAGAAGACCGTGGAGCCGGGCATCAAGAAGCTCGGCGAATTGGCCCCGAACGTGCAGACCTGGGACCCGAGGCCGGACGTGTACACGCCCATCGCCAACGGACAGGCGGCTCTCGGCATCGGCTGGAACGCCCGTGCGCAAGTCTATTCGGATGCAGCCGGCAGCAAGCTCGGCGTCGCCCTGCCGGAGGAGGGCAGCGGCTTCCAGATCAACACGATCAACCTGGTGAAGAACAGCCCGGCCAATGACGCGGCCAAGACCTTCATCGATTATGCGCTCAGCCCCGAGGCGCAGGCCGCCTTCACGGAGGCCATGTTCTACGCGCCGACCAATTCCAAGGCGCAGGAGAAGATCTCCAAGGAGGCCCTGGCCCGCACGGCGGCCGGATCGATGGACGACATGATCGGGATCGACTGGATCGCCGTCGCCGGCATCCGCGATGCGATCACGGAGCAGTGGCGCCGTCGCGTCATCCCGCTCAGCCGCTGATCGACCAGACCTGCCGCAGCCGAAGGCCCGCATGGAGAACGCCATGATGCATCAGACGATCCTTTCGGGGAGCCCGACCGTGTCCGACGACCGCGATGTGCACCTGCGCCTCGACGGACTGACTAAGACCTACGGCAATTCCGTTGCCGTTTCGGCTCTGGACCTGTCGGTGCCGAAAGGTGAGCTCGTGGCTCTCCTGGGACCTTCCGGCTGCGGCAAGACCACGACCCTGCGCATGGTGGCCGGTCTCATCCAACCCACCGGCGGGCGCATCGTCGTCGGCTCGAACGACATCACCGCCATGCCGACCTACCGGCGCGACATGGGGCTCGTGTTCCAGAGCTATGCTCTCTTCCCGCACATGACGGTGGCGAAGAACGTCGCCTTCGGCCTCGAAATGCGCTCCGTTCCCAAGGCGGAGATCGAAAGGCGGGTGAAGGAGGCGCTCGCCATGGTGCGGCTCGAGGCTCTCGCCGAGCGCAAGCCGCGCGAATTGTCGGGCGGCCAGCAGCAGCGCGTGGCGCTGGCCCGCGCCCTGGTGATCCGCCCGTCGATCCTTCTCCTCGACGAGCCGCTGTCGAACCTCGACGCCAAGCTGCGGGACGAGATGCGCAACGAGATCCGCGACATCCAGCAGAGCCTCGGCATCACCGCCGTCTTCGTCACCCACGACCAGGTCGAAGCCCTGAGCATGTGCGACAAGGTGGTCGTCATGCGGGCGGGCAAGCTCGAGCAGGTGGGAACCCCCATCGACGTCTACGAGCACCCGGCCACCCCGTTCGTAGCGTCGTTCGTCGGCCGCACGAACCGCCTCGAAGGGCAGGCGCGGGGCGACGGGACGGTGAACGTAGGGTCGATGAGCGTGCAGGTGCCGGGACGTCCCGGCGGCAATGTCGAGATCATGGTGCGTCCACACCGGATCAGGCTGCTCGACGCAGATGCGGCGCAAGGCGCATCGGGCGAAGGCACCAATCTCCTCTCCGGGCGCCTGACACGGGTCACCTTCGTGGGCGACCTGCTCCAGTATCAGGTCGATGTCGGGGGGACGGAGATCGTCGTCGAGGCCGCTTCCGATCACGGCCGGGGCATCCGCTCCGTCGGAAGTCCTGTCGCGCTCGCCTGGCGGGTCGAGGACACGATGGTGTTCGGGAGGAGCGCATGACGGCGATCACGGCTTCCGCACCTCCCGCGGCGCCGCGCCTGGCGCTCGGCCGCACGGGAACGGCCATCGCGCTGCTGCTCCCCATAGCGCTGATCAACGCCATCGGATTTATCCTGCCCGTCCTCAACCTGCTGCGGATGTCTTTCAACGAGGCGCTGGCCGGAGGCGGCGTACGCGAAACGGTGACGTTCGAGAACTGGACGGGGCTTTTCGGGGATTCGTTCTACGTCGAGCTGATCCTCAACTCGATCACCGTGAGCCTCAGCATCACCCTTGCGACCCTCGTCGTCTCCTACCCCATTGCCCTATACCTGCACCGGAGCACGGGACGGTGGCGAACCTTCCTCACGGTTCTCGTGATCTCGCCGCTGCTGACCTCCGCTGTGGTGCGCACCTATGGCTGGATCGCCCTGCTCGCCGATCAGGGGCCCATCGTCAGCGGCATCGCGGCCCTGGGCTTTGCTCCGCCGCGGCTGATGTTCAACACGACCGGCGTCATCATCGGCCTGACCGAGATCCTGATGCCTTACATGATCCTGTCCCTGCTCGCCGGGTTCGGCCGCCTCGATCCCCGCGTGGAGGAGGCCGCCATGTCCCTCGGCGCGCCGCCGATCAAGACCTTCTGGCGCGTGATCCTGCCTCTGACGGTTCCGGGCATCGCGCTCGGATGCCTGCTCTGCTTCGTGCTCGCCGTGTCGTCCTTCATCACGCCGAAGCTCCTGGGGGGAGGGCGGGTGTTCCTCCTGGCGACCGAGATCTACGACCAGGCCATCGTCACCCTGAACTGGCCCCTGGCGGCGACGCTCTCGATGCTGGTTCTCATCATCTTCGGAGCGGCGCTCGCGGTTTATGCCCGCATCCTGCGCGCCATCGATTGAGGAGGGACACATGGAAGCCGACAACACCTCCGTGCCCATGAAGATCCTCGTGGCGCTCCTGTTCGTCTTTCTCCTGGCGCCCGTGATCCTTGTGGTGCCGCTCTCGTTCAGCGGCGAGCAGATCCTCTCCTTCCCGCCGGAAAGCTGGTCGCTGCGCTGGTATGCGGCACTGGCCGACAACCCGAAGATGATCTCCGCGTTCTGGACGAGCCTCCTGCTCGGCGCCATCGTGACGGCGATCTCCCTCGCCGTCGCCATTCCGGCCGCCTACGTCATCGTCCGGATGCGCACCTTGGGATCGTCCTTCCTCTACAATCTCTTCACGGCGCCGCTGCTGCTGCCGACCATCGTCCTAGGCCTCGCCATCCTCATCGTCTTCGCGTCGATCGGCTTCCTGGGAACATTCCCGGGACTGATCATCGGGCATCTCGTGATCACGCTGCCCTATGCGCTTCGTGTTCTCGCGACGACCTTGGGCAACCTCAACCTCGCCTGCGAGGAGGCGGCCTCGACCCTCGGCGCCCGCCCGATCACGGTGTTCCGCCGCGTCACGCTGCCCATGATGGCGCCCGGCATCGTCGCAGCCACGGCCCTGTGCTTCCTCGTCTCCTTCGACGAGGTCGTCATCACGCTCTTCCTCACCGGTCCGCGCCTGACGACCCTGCCTGTCGAACTGTTCCATCACGTGGAGAGCCGGGCCGATCCGCTGGTCGCGAGCGTCTCGGTCCTCCTGATCCTGCTCACCCTCGCGGTCGTCATGATCGTCGACCGCTCGGTCGGCCTGTCGAAGACCTTCGTGAAGTGACCTAGTCCCGTCGTGCACCAAGGGAAACAAGGGAAATCGTCCCAAATTTGGGGTTGCTTTCTCTGCTTCCCTTGCGGCAAATGCTCCTCAAACAAAGGGGAGTGGGGGGCTTAACCATGATCAAATCCGTCGGCGCCGTGCTTGCGGCCGCCTTGGCTCTGGCCGGGTGCAAGACAACGGAAGAGGCTGCGAGAAGCGTGCGCGCCAAGTGGATCGGCGAACCGATCGACCGGTTCTTCGTGGAGAACGGCCCGCCCGTTTCGAGCTATGCCCTGGATTCGGGCGGCACGATCTACACCTGGAGAGGCGGCGAGATGGATTTCGTCCGGCCTGCCCAGTACCAGACGCGCCCGGCCTTCTCGAGCCCCATGAAGGTTTCGGAGCGGACCACGACAGTGACCGCCCACCCGGCTCCGGGTGTCACCGTCACCCGCTCCAAGACGACGAGCTCGTCCTTCGGATTCGCCGCGCCGCAGGTCACGACGATGGTTCGGCCTCCGCAGCATGTTCATCTGGTCTGCGAGGCGCAGATCACCGCGGATGACCAGGGGATCATTCAAGCCGTTCGCATCAACCGGGATACGGAAGGCGCTGCCTTCTCGCTGTCCCGTTGCGGCGACATCTTCGGCGACTAGGCCCGCCTTTCGCTTTCGTTGTTGCCGCTACTCGCCCCACCAGAACTGATAGCCGTAGATCGCGAGGGCGAGGATCATGAGGACGACCACGGCGGCTATGATGCGCTGGTGGCGCGGCCGCTCCATGGCGGGATGTTGCCTTTTGGGGTGGTGGGCCATGGCGCGAAAGGTCCTGCCTTTTTCTGTTGGGTTGCGAGGAGAGGGGGAGTGTCCGCGTCCGGCTTAGAAACGAAAGCCGGCGCCGGCGCCGCTCGGCGTCATCACGGGCTCGACGCTCGGCGACGAAGGGCGAGGCGTCTCGATCCGGTCCGGCACGCTGATGGCCCGGCGCCGGACGCCTGGGCCGGCCTCCCGCGCCGTTGCGGTCGCCGTCTGACGTGAGGCCGAGGCGTTCAGCGAGGGAGGAGGCGGAAGCGGGTCGCGCGGCAGAACGCCTTGAGGAGCACCCGTGTTGCAGCCGCCAAGGAGACCTCCGACCAGAACAAGGGCAGGGATCGGTGCAAGGTGACGCATTGTTTCCTCCGGACGTGACGGAGAGGAACCGTAAGGGATGGCGGCGAGAAGTCGAGTCCTTGTGCCGGAGCGCGCTGGATCGAAAAGAGGAAATCGACAGGAAATTCAAGGGCAGAGCAGCGCGTGGCAGGTTCTTCTATGCTCTTGGCCCCAGGAATGCCCTCATCTATGCGGATCCTCCTGGAATTGTTTGTCGCGCAGCGCCATGAATGCTTGTCTCCCGCTCCCGAATTGATGAAACTCGCGCGCGGAAGAGCGGTCTCCCTGTCCTCCCGGAACAGCCGGCTCGGATCGGGGGTTGAAGCAGGCGGGGTTCGAGAGGGAATGATGCAGCGCAGCGAAGGCAAGCCGTCTGGGATCGTCCCGTCAGGTGCGGGAAGTGCAAAGCGGTTCACTGGCGCGGTGCTCTTCCTTGGTCTTCTCTGCGGCGGAGCCTCGGCCAAGTGCCAGGACGGGCCGGATGCGGGCGTCGATTGGTCCGGCTGCTCCAAGGCCCGGCTTCTTCTTGCCAACGATGACTTGAGCGGGAGCAACTTCACCCGGTCCCTGCTGACCCTGAGCGATTTCGGCGGCTCCAAGCTGACCGGTGCGAAGCTGGTGGAGACGGAGGTCAGCCGCACGCGTTTCGAGGCCGCGGACCTGTCCCTCGCAGATTTCACGAAGGCGATCGGTTGGCGTGCCAATTTCGGTCAGGCCAATCTCACCAAAGCGGTGTTCCATGCGGCGGATATGGGCCGTTCGAACTTTGCCCAGGTCCGCGCGGCCGGTGCCAATTTCAGCAAGTCCGAACTGAACCGTTCCGATTTCAGCGGCGCCGACCTTTCGGGGGCCGACATGTCGAAGGCGGAACTGGCTCGCGTGAACTTCCAGAGCGCGAATCTTTCCGGCGCCAGTTTCGGATATTCCAACCTTTCACGCGCCCGGCTGACCGGCGCAAACCTGCAGGGCACCGATCTGACGCGGTCCTATCTCTATCTCACCCAGCTCGGAGGGGCCGACCTGAGCGGCACGACGGGTTTGACGCAGGCCCAAGTCGACATTGCCTGCGGCACGGCCGAGACAAAGCTGCCTGCAGGGCTCGTCGCGCCTCAATCGTGGCCTTGCACCGAGGATGCCGAGTAGGGCTGCGCGATCCCTACTCCTGTTCTGCGCGGCAGGGGCGGGAGCTTAGATTCCAGCGGCCTCCTGCTGCGAGGCTGAAGCGACGATTTTCTCCCACTCGCTACCGTGCCAGAGATAGGGCCCCTTGTTGGTCAGGATGACCAGCCGCCCGTCATAGGTCGTCAGCGAGATCAGCTCCGTTCCGCGGGGAAGGGGCAGGGGATGAGCGATGTTCCTCAGGCTCAGGGGCGTCCTTCTGCCGGTCCGCTCCTCGCCACCGTCGGCCTGCGGCTGCTCGCCGGAGGTGCTGCGCCCGAACCCGATGGAGCTGCCGGCGGCGCGGCTGAGTTCCGCCAAGGAAATCGCGCGGGGCAGGCGCGGCTCGTGATTCATCGTGCTTCTCTCTGATCGCCGGGTTAACGAATTCTTAAGCCAGCAAGCTTGTCCCGAGCCTGCTTGCCGGTCCTGGAGGAGAGTGCGTCAAGTCGACATTCCTAATGCTCTTCCATCGGGCGCGAGGCCCGGCGGCTCCAGGGCCGAGGCCGCCTTTGTGACCGATGGGGCCAAATTCCTGGGGAACATGCGACACAATTCGATCATTGACTGGCAGAACCCGTCCTTATGGAGCGTCGTGCCATGCGTTTTCTGTCCACCCGTGTTCACGGGATCATCGACTATCTCACCGGTGGCCTGCTCATCGTCGCACCGTGGCTGTTCGGCTTCGCCGACGGAACCGCTGCCCAATGGGTTCCGGTGCTGCTCGGCGTCGCCATCATCCTGATGAGCCTCATGACCGACTATGAGGTGAGCGTCGCCAAGGTCATTCCCATGGGGGCGCATCTGGCGGTCGATGGGCTTGGCGGAGCGTTGCTCGCGGTTTCACCGTGGCTCTTCGGCTTCGCCGACCGCACCTATCTGCCGCACCTGATCATCGGCATCGCCGAAATCGGCCTCAGCCTCGTCACCCGGACTCACCCGGATCGGGCAAGGGACGCGGCCGTCAGCCGGTACTGAGGAACACCAACGGCGTTCCCCGCGACACCCGTGTCGCGCCGGGTTTACCGTTGCCCTGGCGAACCTCCAAGCCGGGCAGCGACGCGTTTTTCCACCTCCACGACGACGAGGAGCGCCGCACCCAGGGCCACGATGGCGAACCCGTCCGTCAGCGAGACCGGTCGGCTGTCGAAGATGCGCTGCAGCAAGGGCAGATAGGTGAAGGCGAACTGCGCCACGACCACCGTGCCTACGCCGATCAGAACGGCCCGCGTACCGAAAACCCCCTTCCATGACAGCGACGTGCCGTGAACGTAGCGCACGCTGAAGAGATAGAAGATCTCCATCGTCACCAGCGCATTCACCACCATGGTCCGGGCCGTTTCGACCGAGAGCCCGCGGCCGATGGCCCAGGCATAGATCAGGAAGGTGCCGATCACCATCAATGCCGAAACGAAGACGATCCGCCACAGGAGGCGGCCCGAGAGAAGCCGCTGGTTGGCCTGCCGTGCCGGGCGGCGCATGGCCCCGGGCTCGGTCGGCTCGAAGGCCAGCGTCAGGCCGAGGGTGACGGCGGTCACGAGATTGATCCAGAGGATCTGGATCGGCGTGACCGGCAACGTGAGGCCGAACAGTATCGCCAGGATGATGGTGAAGGCCTCTCCGCCATTGGTCGGCAGCGTCCAGGCGATGACCTTGGTCAGGTTGTCGTAGACGGTGCGGCCCTCCCGGACCGCGGCGACGATGGAGGCGAAATTGTCGTCGGCAAGCACCATCTCGCCCGCTTCCTTGGCGGTCTCCGTGCCCTTCCGGCCCATGGCGACACCCACATCCGCGCGCTTCAGCGCCGGTGCGTCGTTCACGCCGTCCCCGGTCATGGCAATGACCGAGCCGTCCTTCTGAAGTGCCTCCACCAGCCGCAGCTTGTGCTCCGGGCTGGTCCGCGCGAACACGGTCGCTTCGCGGGCGCTTGCGAGGAAACCGGCCTCGTCGAGGCTGTCGAGATCGCGGCCGGTGACGGTTATCGGGTTCTCCGCGAGGCCGAGCTGCAGCGCGATGGCACGCGCCGTCGCGGCATGGTCTCCGGTGATCATCTTCACCCGGATGCCGGCTGCCCTGCACTCGGCCACCGCGGCAACGGCCTCTGACCTTGGGGGATCGATCATTCCGACGAGGCCGAGCAGGGTCAGGCCCTGCTCCACGTCGGACGGGGCAATGCCTCTCGTGCCCTGTGGCGGATGGGCGGAGGCGAGGGCGAGGACCCGCTGACCGTTCGCCGCGAGCGCCTCGATCCGACGGTGCCACTCATCGGGCACGATGGGCCGCAATCCTTCAGGGGCAGCAACCCGGTCGCACATGGCGAGGATCCGCTCGGGTGCGCCTTTGACGTAGATGACGGGGGCGCCGCTGCCTCCATGGAGGGTCGCCATATAGCGGTGCCGCGAGTCGAACGGGATCTCGTCCAGGCGCCGCAGATACGCCCGCGCTGCCGCGATGTCGTGGCCTGCCTTGACGGCGAACGAGGTCAGGGCGCCTTCCATGGGATCGCCGTCGATCGACCATGTTCCGTCCGCCTGCCGCAGCTCGGCATCGTTGCAGAGAAAAGCCGCGCGTGACAGCTCCTCCAGGACCCGGTCGGAAACGGCATTGATCTGTCGCCCGTCCAGAAGGAAGCCGCCGACGGGCCGGTAGCCGACACCCTCGACCTCGATTCTGCCGACGGAGGTCACGACCGTGCTCACCATCATCTCGTTGCGCGTGAGGGTGCCGGTCTTGTCGGAGCAGATGATGGAGACCGAACCGAGCGTTTCCACGGCCGGGAGGCGCCGGATGATGGCGTTGCGTCTCGCCATGCGCTGGACGCCGACGGCAAGCGTGATCGTCATGACGGCCGGCAGGCCTTCCGGGATCGCCGAAACCGCGATTCCGACGACAGCCATGAACGCGTCGCTGAACGCATAGAACCGGACGAGAACCGCGTAGGCGAAGACAAGGGCGGAGACCGCGAGCACGGCAATGGTGACCTGCCGCGCGAATTGGTCCATCTGCCGGACCAACGGCGTCGTGAGTCGTTCGACTTCGCCGATCATCGTGCTGATCCGCCCGAGTTCTGTGTCGGCGCCGGTGGCGACGACGATGCCGGTGCCCTGGCCCGCAGTCACGAAGGTGCCGGAGAACGCCATGGAGGCGCGGTCGCCGAGGGCAGCGTCGGCCTCGACGGGTGCGACGGCCTTGTCGACCGGCACCGACTCGCCCGTCAGGACCGCCTCGTCCACTCGCAGGCTGCGCGCCTTGAGGAGGCGCAGGTCAGCCGGAATCCGGTCGCCGGCCTCCAGCATCACCACATCGCCCGGCACCACATCCTCGGCGCAGATGGTGACCCGGTGCCCGTCCCTGACCACGGACGCATGGGGATCGATCATGCCCCGGATCGCGTCCAGCGCCCGCTCGGCGCGTCCCTCCTGCACGTAGCCGATGATCGCATTGGCCAGGACGACAGCGACGATGACGAGTGCGTCCGTACCGTGGCCGATGAGGGCCGCAAGAGCGCCGGCCCCGAGAAGAACGTAGATCAGCAGGTTGTGGAACTGCAGCAGGAAGCGCGCGAGAGGACTGCGCTTCGATCCCTGAGGCAGGCGATTGGGGCCGTGACTCCGCAAACGCTCTGCGGCTTCCTCGCTCGACAGTCCGGATGCGTTCGCCGCCAGGGCCGAGAGAACATCGGCATCAGGAAGGGCATGCCACGGCTCACCTGCCCGCGAAGGTGCCCCTGGCCGGTCCTGTGAGGGTTCGGGCGGATTTGGAGCAGCTTTTCTGGAGACGAATCTGTCCATCGCCGGTCGCTCTCCTCTTCCTCGAACGAATGGTGGGTTGTCGCCGGCAGGCCGTGAGACCAGCTCCCTCGGCCTGTCGGTGCGGACGGGTGGGACAGAGCTCAAGGCGTGATCGCGACCTTGAGAACGCCATCCCGCGGATGGGCGAAGAGATCGTAGGCCTCCTCGATCTGGTCGAGCTTGAAGCGGTGGGTCACGAGGGCCTGGGTATCGATCCGTCCGGAGGCGATGACCTGCATCAGGCGGCGCATCCGCTCCTTCCCGCCGGGGCAGAGGGTGGTCACGATGGTGTGGTCGCCGAGACCTGCGAGAAACCCGTCGAGAGGAATTTTCAGGTCGCTCGAATAGACCCCGAGGGACGAGAGAGTGCCTCCCGGACGGAGAACCCGGAGAGCCGCCTCGAAGGTTTCCTGGCGCCCGAGAGCCTCGATGGCCACGTCGACGCCGCGCCCGTCCGTCAGGCGCATGATCTCGTCCACTGCGTCGACCTTGGTGAAGTCCACCACGTGGTCGGCGCCCATCCTTCGCGCGATCTCCATTCGCGCCGGAACAGCCTCGACGCCGATGATCCGGGTCGCTCCCATGAGTCTCGCGCCGGCCGTGGCGCATAGGCCGATGGGTCCCTGCGCGAACACCGCCACCGTGTCGCCGATCCGAACCTTGCCGCTCTCTGCGCCAGAGAAGCCGGTCGACATGATGTCCGGGCACATCAGCACCTGCTCGTCCGTGAGGCTGTCGGGAATCGGCGACAGGTTCGTCATGGCGTCGGGCACCAGCAGGTACTCGGCCTGCGCACCGTCGATCGTGTTGCCGAAGCGCCAGCCGCCCATGGGCTTGAACCCGTACTTGGTGCGCGGCCCGTCCTGTGAATGGCAGCCGCACAGGCACGCGGCGCTGTGCCCGCTCGGCGTGATCGCGCCGGCGATGACCCGCTGTCCCTCCTCGAAACCCTCGACGGCGGAGCCGAGCTTCTCGATGATGCCCACGGGCTCGTGGCCGATGGTCAGCCCCCGCGCCACGGGATACTCCCCCTTGAGAATATGGACATCCGTGCCGCAGATGGTGGTGGTGGTGATGCGGATGAGCGCATCGAGGGGGCCGACATCGGGGATCGGTTTCTCGTCCAGGACGATCCGGTTCGGCTCGACGAAAATGGCTGCTTTCATCTTGGCGGTCATGTTTCCCTCTCGATTATTTGCACCTGATGCCGGTGGCCCGGCATTCATCGGCACTTGAGATTGTCCGGCCTCCACCCTGCAGCGACGGTCTTGCTCTGTCCTTGAGCGATATCAATTCGCAGAGCGCCACCCGAATGGTGATGCTCCCGTGCGATAAGGTAGGCTTATGCCAGACGTAGCAGTTTCGCTTTGCCGTACGGGCAGGGGCAGGGATACTGGCGAGGAGACGACCGAGACGAGAGAAGGCCCATGCCCCACTTCATCTGCCGCGAGTGCGGAACCCAATACGCCGAAACCGAGGCGCCACCGGATGCCTGTCCCATCTGCGAGGACGAGCGCCAATATGTGCGCTGGGAGGGACAGGCATGGACGACGCTGGAGGAGATCCGGGCCTCCCACAGCCTGCGCTGGGAAGAGGAGGGAGCCGGCCTGATCGGGATCGGGAGCACACCGAGCTTCGCCATCGGTCAGCGGGCGCTCCTCGTGGAAGCTGCGGACGGCAACGTTCTCTGGGATTGCATCAGCCTGATCGACGACGAGATCGTCGAGAGGATCGAAGCGAGGGGCGGGCTGAAGGCGATCGCGATCTCCCACCCGCACTACTACACGACCATGGTCGAATGGAGCGAGGCTTTCGGCGGAATTCCCATCTACATCCACGCCGACGACATGAAGTGGGTGCAGCGGCTCCACCCGTCGATTGTGGCATGGAGCGGCGAGACCCACGCTCTCTCTCCGTCCCTGACCCTGATCCGCTGCGGCGGCCATTTCGAGGGCGGCGCCGTGCTGCACTGGGCCGACGGTGCGGAGGGGCAGGGCGCTCTGCTGACGGGCGACATCCTGCAGGTGGTGCAGGACCGGCGGCATGTCAGCTTCATGTACAGCTATCCCAACCTCATCCCCGTGAATGCGGCTGCCGTTGAGCGCATCCGTGATTCTCTGGTCCCCTACGGGTTCGACAGCATTTTCGGGGCTTGGTGGAAGCGCAACATCGTAGGCAACGCCCGCCAAGCCTTCGACATATCGGTCGAACGCTATCTCGATGCGATCAGGTGAGTTGGTCGGGGCAGGGAAGAGCAGTCCCACTGCCCCGCCGTTTCGTTCATCTGGAGCGTCCCTCAAAAGCAACGAGAACAGAAAATTCCTGCTTGTCAGGCAACTTGGTTATCTGCAGTATCGCGGGTGCCGGGAACGTGCCGGCCGGTGCGCCGTGCCGCGCCCGTTCGACAGAAGCCCTGCCCGACAGAGGCTTCAGGGAGGAAACCGATGAAACT
>NZ_JBHSBQ010000019.1:0-10841 GCF_042650665.1 Microvirga sp. GCM10011540
GATCAACGAAGAACAGGACAGATGAAGAGGAAAGGACAGGAGCGGCTCGGCCCGGGGCCGGCTGACCCGCCGGGAGCGGCGGGGGGCAGGGCTCCCGGCGGGCGCCGATCCGGTCTTGCCGCAAGGGCCAGGCTCACAACCAAACTGACCCACAACAAAACCAGACACGAGAGACGGCTGGCTGAACATGCCGCTTCCGGTGGCGCTGTCGGTATCAAAGCCGCCACGAAGCCGTGCGGCACCTTGGGGCGGATCATCGACGCCATCGCCGCAGCCGCTGGCATGTCCGATCCCACGCATTCGGACGGGGCGCAGGTGGTCAAGGTGGTGATGATCGAGCGTCAGGGTCATGCACGTTTACCATTCGGCAGCTGGAAGGGCGTGAGCCGTGCCATGATCTTGAGAAAATTTTGGTGCGCCGCCTATACGGACTGAGGTCCCGCCACCTGGTCAGACCAACGTCTGATGGGTACTGGCAAGGCTGCGGCTCCCGTGTCCCGGGCCTGGTTTCGGCCTGTCTTGAGCACCGGCCGCACGTGCGGCCGGTGCAACTTTCAAAGGGTTCTCTATGACCGCTTACGGTTGCCGTCGCGCGTCGTACCTTGGTTCTGCGCCATCACCCGAGGGTCGCGTGTGGCAGATCCGGCCCCGCCGCCGGAGCCTGCCCTTACTGGAGCAGACCCCGGCAGGAGACCGGATCGGCCGATCCGATGATCCTCAGCCGATGAGATAGCCATCGGGATCACGCGGACCCACCTCATCGAGCACGACAACCGCCACCGGGGCCTCCTGGCTGTGCCGCGCCATCATATCGGCGTGGCACTTGCGCCCTTCACTGATCCCGAACTTGAGGAAGTGCTCCAGGGGGTTGATCCCCGCGGCTGCCACATCCGGGTTGTTCGCCAGGTAGAAGTCGCTGTCGAAGCCGGTGGAGGGGTCGCGGCCCTCGACGGCACCGAAGCGCAGGTAGTGGTCGAGGGCGTTGATCCCGGCCGCGGCCACGTCCGGATTGCTCTCGAGATAGAACCCGGTGTCGAAGAAGGCGTTGGCATGGCGCCCCTCCTTCCAGCCGTGGTTCTCGAAGTGGAAGGAGGCCTCCACCCCGGCCGCGACCACGTCCGGATTGTTCAACAGGTAGAAGTCGCTGTCGAACCCGTCGGTGATCTCGCGTCCCACCACATGGCGCGGGTCGAGACCCGGCGCGCTCCGGCCTTCGGCGGCGCCGAAGCGGACATAGTGGTCGAGAGGATCCATGCCGGCCGCCGCCACGTCCGGATTGGCCGCAAGATACGCCGCTCCGTCAAAGCTCGCCGACAGGGCCTGAGCACCTGACAGAGGAGCAGCAACCGGAGCTTGGTCCACCTTGTCGAGGGTGAAGGACTTGAGATCCATGGAGCCGCCGCCGAAGGCCAGACGCACGGTCTGCACGCCTGCCTCCAGATCGACCTGCACCTTCCCGGTTTGCTGGAAGCTCGACCAGCCGCCGGTGAAGCCCACCCCCACCGGAGTGGCCGTCTCGTAGACCGTGCCGCCCTTCTCGAACGTGGCCGTGATCGAGCGGGCGCTGCCGCCCTGCGCGCCCAGAGCCGACAGGAACGACAGGTCGTACGTTCCGGCCTGGGCCACGTTGATGGTGTACTCGACCCATTCCCCGTTGGCGATCCAGCCGATGGCCGTGTTGTTGCCGACGATGTCGACCCCCTCGTTGCGCCCGGCCGTGCCGCCCTCGTCCGTGGTCGGCGAGGTGTCGTTGTACGCCACACCCTGACCGCCAAAGTCGAACTTCGTGGCGTCCACCACCACCGGATTGGCCCCCACCGCGATGGCCGTGCCGGTAAACGGCGCCTGCTGGTTGGCCGGCGGCGGCACGTAGTCGAAGGTGAAGGAGCGCAGGTCCAGGATGTAGGGCGAGCTTCCCTCCGGCGTGCCGTTGAAGGCCAGACGGATGGTCTGCTGCCCCGCCGGCAGGGTCAGCTCCACCGGAGCGGTGGCCTGGAACGGCGCGTTGCCGAAGCTCGTCCCGCCGTCCTGCAGGGCCACGGTCGCCAGCGGCGCGCCGCCTCCCAGCGAGACCGCCACCGTGGCATTGCCGAGCGGCGTCTTGGCCATGAGGCTGAGCTTGTAGGTGCCGCTCTGGGGCACGTTGACGGTGTACTCCACCCACTCGCCCGGACGGACATAGCCGATGTCGTTCTGAGTTCCGACGAACTCGACCGCATCGCCCGGCCGGAAGCCGGTGCCGCCATCCTTGCCGGCATTGTCATTGTAGGCGACGCCCTGCCCTCCTTGGTCAAAGTTGGAGGCATCCACCGTCAGCGAGCCGTTGACGAAGCCCGGCGCCGTCCCGCCATAAGGCTGCTGGGTCGATGTCGGGGGCGCAACGGTCAGGTTGAAGGTGGTTGCCGCACTGGCCGCACCATCCGACGCGGTCAGCGTGACCGCGAAGGTGCCTGCCGCACTCGGGGTTCCGCTGATCACGCCGGCTGGCGTGATTGAGAGCCCCTGCGGCAGACCGCTGGCCGTATAGGTCAGCGTATCACCATCGGCATCGCTGAAGACGGTCGCCGGAAGAGCGAAGTTATAGCTCTGACCCTGGGTTGCCGTCTGGTTTGCCACGGCTTGTGCGACCACCGGAGCGATGTTGGCCCGGTCGATGGTGAAGGACTGGAGGTCCATGGAACCGCCGCTGAAGGCCAGACGCACGGTCTGCACGCCCGCCTTGAGGTCGACCTGAACCGGCTGGGTCGGCGTGAAGGAGGTATAGTTGTTGGTGTCAACGACATTCGCAGGGTTGGCCGTCGCGTAGAATGTGCCGTTCTGCTCGAAGGAGGCAGTGATGGTCCGGTTTGGATCCGGCGTGGCCGCATTGAAGCGAAGGTCGTATTTACCCGCCTGGGCCACGTTGATGGTGTACTCGACCCATTCCCCGTTGGCGATCCAGCCGATGGCCGTGTTGTTGCCGACGATGTCGACCCCCTCGTTGCGCCCGGCCGTGCCGCCCTCGTCCGTGGTCGGCGAGGTGTCGTTGTACGCCACACCCTGACCGCCAAAGTCGAACTGGGTCGCGTTTATGGTCACAGCTGCCGTCGTGGCTCCCACCTGGAGGGGGGTTCCGCTGAACGGCGTCTGCCCGCCGCCGGCACCGGCGTACTTGTACACGGTCACGGCGTTGAGGGCCGCGTTGTCGATCCCGTCCGGTCCGGTCGAGTCGAGGGCAATCGAGATCACGCCGTTCGTGACGGTGACGAGGGTCTCGACCGCGTAGGGCTTGTCGCCGCCAACCTTGGCGAAGACATCCAGGTCATTGGCGACCAGGCTGCCGTTCACCGACATGTCGAACTGGCGCATCCCGGCCTGGTTCCAGTAGGTCTCCTGGGTGTGAAGAACGACCACGTATGTTCCGTTCGCGACGTTGATCGCGGCGTTCCAGCTGGTGCCGTCCTCGTACGTCTTGAAGGCGGATCCTGCGACGGCATTCGCGCCGTTCGGGTTGCTGGCGCTGTCCGTCCCGGCAGCCGGATTGACCGACCCGGTGACCGAGATGCTGGACTGCGCCTGGAGAGCGACGCCCAGGACCGGATCGTTCGCGATGGCTCCCCCGCCGAAATTCACGCCGGTGACGTAGTCTCCCTTCGCCAATCCGCCGCCCGGATCCGGGTTGGTGGTCGGATCGAAGAAGTTGACGGTGCCGTCGCTGTCCGCATCGAGCTCGAGCGCATCGTTGATGTCGTTGTTGTTCGCATCGTTGGCCGGGGTCAGGTCGTAACCCTTGACGTTCTTGATGACGAACATGTGGTCGTTGTAGTCGTAGTTCCCGGCGCCCGGATAATCCTGGATGCCGATATAGGTACCCTCGATCACGTTTCCGTTTGCATCCAGCGCCTGGAAGAAGCGGATCAGGTGGCCCTGATTGTCGCCGACGAGATGCCCGAAGTTCGGGTCGATCTTGTTGGCTTCCGGATCGGACCAGGACGCGTAGGTCGGACGGCCGTCCACCGAGATGTAGAGACCGAACGGATTGTTGTGGTTGATCGTCGCCCGGGCGACATTCGCCCCCGATCCCGCCCCCGCCAGCAGCTGATCCGGCAGGACGGTCTGACCCTGCTGGTCGTCGTTAGCGAAGAGCTGGGTGACCTGCGAGGATCCGAGGCCGTGGAAGCCGAGGCGAGCCACGTTGCCCTGGTTCAGGAAGGCCGCGATCTGGATGACCTCGACCGGCTGGGTCGCGTCGAGCCGCTGGAGATAAGGCAGCAGAACCTCGTCCCCGATGGTCTCGACCACGCCTCCGCCCGCCAGCTCACCCTGCGCCACGTCGGTTCCGTAGCCGAAGGCTTCGACGATCTGTGCCACGGTGGGCTCGGAGTTGTTCTCTGAGAACTCCTGGGCAAGGCCGGCGAGCTGGATCACCTTCTCGGGCTGGTTCACATCATTGGACCGGATCGTGAGCGTCGAGCGGTAGAGATCGGCGCCGGCCGTCGTTCCTTGGTGTGTCCCCACAAAGCGAACCGTGACATTGGCAGTGGCGCCGGCTGCAATCGAAGTGGGAGGCGTTCCGACGATCTGGAAAGCCGGGTTGGCCGTGGTGATGCTTTCGATGGAAAGTGGGGCAAAGCCGTCATTGGTGATCGTGAACGTCGCCTCGTTGCGGAAGGCCTGCGACGCGTTGACCGGATTCTCGATGTTGGTGAACACCAGCCGCTCGTCCGCCGCCGCATCGTCCAGACCGCGCACCACCACGCTCTGTCCGAACCCGACCGGCGCGACACCTTCAATGACGAACATGTTGTCATTGTAGTCGTAGTTGATGCCCGTGTAGTCCATGATGCCGAGATACACGTTGGGAATGACATTTCCATTCGCATCCAGCGCCTGGAACATCTTCACCGTGTGCCCCTGCTGGGCGCCGGGCACCAGCACGTCGCCTCTCGGGTTGAGCCGCGGATCGGAGGACAGACCCGCCACCGAAATGCCGAACATGTCGTTGCCGGTCCACGCGTCCGGAATATCATTCCGGGTGAAGGTGCGCGTTGCAAAGGTGCTGTCATTGCCGACGTTGGGCAGCAGCCGCTGGTTGTCGGTCCCCTCGTGGTTCCAGAATTGGACGTTCTGGCCCTTGTTGTTCGGGTTGTGGATCTGGATGGTCGCGCCACCGGTGCCGTGGAAGGCGGCGATGTGCGTGATCTTGGCCGATGTGACGCCGTCGGCCAGCTTCCAGTAGGGCGAGAGCACTTCCGTCGGATCGGTCTTAGCGAACACATCGTTCGTGCTCAGGGTCGAGTTCTCGCCGCCGCCGCGGGTGGTCAGGTTCTCGATCACGTTGCCGAAACCGAAGATCTTCCAGACCTCGTTGACGTTCGGCTCCTGCCCGCCCTCGTCCCGCGACTGCCAGAACCCGGCGAGATCAATCGTCGAGACCGGGTTCTCGGCATCGTTCGTGATGAGGCGAATGGCCCCTTCGAAGATGGTCGAGGTCGCGTCGATGTTGGTTGTGGGCGGGGTATAGGCGGCCCGGTTGAACAAGACCGTCACGTCGATCGACTGGCCCGCTGCGAGAGTGAGCCCGTTCAAGATCGCAGGGTTGGCGAGCACGAACGGTCCCGTGATATCGGCATCGAGCACAGAGAGGGGCTGTGTACCGGTGTTGGTGATCCTGACCGTGCCGCTGTCCTTGAAGTCGCGATCGGGGGCGGTCGGGTCGACCGCATTCGGATCCTCCAGGTAGCTGAAGTGCAGGCGGTTGTCGTGGAAGGCGGGGTCAAGGCTCTGGATGGCGATGTCGGCATTGACGTTCGTCGGCGCCGTGCGGACATCGAGATAGTCGAGCACGTTCGCCCCGTCGGCGCTTGAGACGACGCGGAGGCTGTATTCGGTCCCTGACTTCAGCTCGACATATGCTGTCTGCTCGCCGGTTCCAGGCATCGGATAGACGAGAGTGTCGATTGCCTGTCCGTTCAGGAAGAGTCCGAGAGAGCCGCCATTCGGCGCGCCGGCGTTCGATGCGAGATCGAGTGCATAGAGCCCATCCGCTGCGACCTTGAAGTAGAAGTCGGCGGTCCGCGCATTTACCGTGTGGGCGGTTTCGCCGTTTTCGAGTTCGATGCGGCCGGTGCCGTTGATCTCGGCATAGGACGGAACGAAGGTATCAACCGGATCCTTCGTGACGCGCAGCTGGTCCATGTCAGGTCCGACCGCGTTCGGCGCCGTCACCCGGACGACATTGTTGCCCTCCCGCAACTGGACACTCACGGTTTTGAAGAGCCAGTCATTGTCCGCGGTGCTGAGGTCGTCGAAGTTGACCGGGGGCAGATCGACACCGTTGACATTCAGCTGCAGCGGCCGGTCGCCTTTGCCGGCAACCAGGGCATAACGGAAGCCGAGTTCGTAGGTGCCGGGACCGATGGCGTCGACGTTCCAGGTGATCGTCTGGTCGCCCGTGCCGTCGAAGTCGACGAAGCCGGTTCCTTCCGCGTCACGGTCGGATTGCGCGTGCGGAATGATCTTGGCCCCGACGAGCTGAGCCGCTTCGGCCTCGTAGTAGACATAGGTGCCATCGGACGCCCCGGAGTTCTTGAGGATCTCCAGCTGATCGATATTCGGACCCGTGTTCTGGATCGACCGGAAGGTCACCGTGTTGATGCCGGCAACCAGCTTCGCGGGGATGTCCAGCGTCTGCCAGGTCGACCAGGCGGCATCGCCGGTCACACCGCTCGGGGGGCTGAATGTCGGCGTACCCACGCTGACATTGTTGACGAGGACGTCGAGCGGACGGTCCGTGGTCCCACCATTGGCGTAGCGGACCCGGAGAACGGTGTCGCCCGCCTGCTCCGCCGTCAGGTTAACGGTGAAGGTGATGAAGTCCGTATTGGTGGAACCGAAATCCGCGTAACCACCTGCAACGCCGTCGGTGTTGTTGGTGTTGCCGTCGAGGCCAACAGCGCCAGGGCGGAGACCGTTGACGTAGCCGGGCCCAGTGGAGTTCGGCTCCGGGTTCGTGGAGGTGCGGATTGCGATCTGCGCTCCGCCACCCGTAGCGATGGCGACCGACGTGCCATCGTTGGGAGTCACGTCCTCGGCCTGCACCGTCATGATCGAGGTGAGATCGCCCGGACCTCCCGGGCCACCCGGATCGACGGTGCCGCCCGGCCTCGGGTCAAGCCGGATGATCTTGCTCTGGCCGTTGCTGCGGTCGAGCGTCATGACATAGATCTGCCCCGTGTTCGGGTTCTCGATGAGATCGAGCGGGTCAATCCAGGTGAGCGGCTGGCCGTTGACATCCCGCAGAACATCGTCCGCGATCCGATACCCGTTCGCGTCGAGCGTGATCGACCGAACGCCGTTGCCGGACGAGTATTCCGTGAACAGGATGTTGTGCTGCAGGTTTCCGCCGAACACATTGCTCATGTACTCAATGACGCCGTTCGGGGAACGGTTTCGCCCGAGCGACATGGCGTCGGCCACCACGTAGTCCGGATCGGGTTGGATTCCTGGTGTGTAACTGGTGACCTCGTTCGGGTCGGTTCCGCTCGTCGGATTGCCACCGTTCAGTATGTACTTGTCACGCAGCGGGTTGGGATGGCCATAATAGCCGTCCTCACTCATCTTGAAGAGATAATCGTCCTGGACACCCACATTGTTGCGGGCTTCATTGACGGAGGTCGCTGGGTCGTCCGGCACGTTACCGCCTGCCGCGGAACCATTGGTGGGCACGTAGAGGGACCCGTTGGAGTGCCAGACGAGGTCGTAGGAGTTCCGGTTGCCGGTTGCGAAGAGCTTGAGAACCGCATCCTGCGCGAACGGGTTGTAGTACTCCTTGATCAAAGTGCTGGTCGCGGAGTTGCTTTCGCGGACCGATGCAACACCGTTGGCATCAAAATGCAGGAACTTGCCCGCATATTGTCCGTCCGTAATGGCGATGCCGCCATTCTTGAGGTTGTTGTCGGTGTCGGCGTATCGACGGCCAGCGTTCGGTCCCGTGGTGGGAAGGGGTTCCGTGGTCACATCGAAACCCCCGGCCGGCGCCGTCCGGGTCGGATCGATCTCCATGATGGAGGCGTTGAGGAGACGCTCCGGACGCATGCCCCACTGGCTGTCGGGCTGTCCCATGGCCGAGTTGGAGCCCTGGGTCAGATAAAGCAGGTGCGACGGCTCTCCAGCCTGCCCCGCATTCGGATTGGCCCGGAACTCGAGGCTGTTGGTCACGTGGTCGCCCACAGAACGTGGCAGGCCGGTGATGTAGGTCGTCGCGGTACCCGTGAAGTCCGAGCCCGTCCCGAGCGTGATCTTCGAGATCCGGCCGCTGAAGTCCGGCACACCCGTGTCGGTGCCTGACAGCGGAACCGGATAGTTGTCCGAGACCCAGAGGGTATTCGGATCACTTGGATCGAACACCAGGCCAACGATACCGCGCCGGCCGGCGCCGCTCGCATCATCGAAGTGGCTCAGATGCAGGGTCTGCTCGTTCGAGAGCGCTCCGGTGGCGGAGTTCACATCGAAGCGCTTGATCTCACCCTGCATCGTCGAGACATAGAGCTTGCTGCCATCCGGCGACAACGCAATCGACATGTAGGCCATGCCGCTGTTGACCTCCGTCTGGGCGAAGGCCACCTCCTTGCGCGTTGCGACTTCAGCCTCACCCGTGACGAACGTCGTCGAGAACGTCTGGAATTCGCGCGTCGGGGCGGTGGGGTCACCGTTGAGCCCGCGATCCTGGAAGCCCTCGATCTTCAGGGAGTAGCTGGTGAACGCCTTGAGATCGACGGTTGGCGAGATCGTGATGGAGTCAAAGCCAGCCGTGGTGTTGACCGTGAAGGGCACCTCCTGACCCGTGACCGTCTCGAACAGCTTGATCGACCCGTCAGTCAGGCTCTCCAGAAGCGCGCCGCCGCGGCCGTCAACCACCGAAACGCCGAGGACGAGATCGGCGGACGGAGCAACACCGGCCGGTGGGGTGGTGCTGGCAAGATTGACTTCGCGGATTTCGCTGCCCGCGCCGCTGATCGCGCGTGGATTGGTGAAGAAGGCATAATCTGCCGGTGCAGCCTGATTGTCGGTCGGCGTGAGGTCGGGAAGCGCCTTGATCTCCAGGTACTGGATCTCCGTATTGGAGCTGCCGGTGCCGATTGCGTCCAGGGTTAGGCGGCCATCCTTGACCTCCACGATCTTGGTGACGAGGTCGGATCTGAAACCCCGCGTATCCTGGTTCAGGTTCGGCGGCGCCGCCGGGAAGCCTGCCGGCCGGAACGGGGTGAATGGATCGTTGAAGATCGCGCCCTCGGCCCGCAGCACGTTGTTGCTATCATAGGGGCCGGCGGCGTCGCCGATCGACACCGTGACCTCGTAGAAGCCGTTCTCGAGCTCCATCTCCCAGCCGGCATTGCCGGGCGGATTCGTGCCTTGGGTATAGCTCGGGTGGTTGAGGTGCGCATAGGTGCCCTGCCGCGGATCGAGACCGGCGATCTCGTCGGTGCGGTCGTTGATCGCGATGCCGCCGATCAGGTTCTTGATCTCGACCGGGGTCGTTCCGTTGGCCGTCCCGTCTGCGATCGAAGCTTCAGTCACCCAGCCATATCGATAGGCCTTGCCGTCCACCGTGACGCTGCGATCCCCGAACTTCAAGCCGGTATCGGCCACATAGCCGGTGGGCGTATTGGTGAAGGATTCGGGCTGGAAGTTGATCTTGACGGCGAAGCGGTCGCCCGGCTCCGAACCAGGATCGGTTGATCCGCCGTCACGGGAGATCGTGACGTTGTCGATATTCGGACCGTTGGCAATCGTGTTGGCGATCGAGACGGTATTCGCGCCAGCCTCGAGCGCGACCTCGACCGTTGCGGTCGCCCAGTTATCCCATCCGTTGACGGTCGTGCCCGGGAAAGAAACCGTCTTGGTTTCCCCACCCACCGTTAGAGCCATGGGCCGGTCACCTTGCGGATTGCCGCCATTGGAGTAGCGGAAGGTGAAGGTGTAGACGCCTGCCTCCGGTGCGGTAACCGTAAAGGAGGCGGCATCGCCGATCTGGGCGCCCATATCCAGGTAGCCTGCACCGGTGAAGTTGTCCCAGAGACCGTCGTTGTTCGCATCGCGCAGGAGCGGGAGGTTGGGCTCCTTGTTTTCGATCGTCCGCGCTTGGGTGATCTGATTGCCGGTTCCCGTCGTGTCCTGCGGGGTGAAGGTCTCGGCCTCGATGGTGACGGAGAAGGGTTCCGGATCGGTTGGTCCGGAGCCATCGAGATAGGTGAAGACAGCCTGGTCAATGTTGGGACCGTTTGTCGAACCGGCCGGCATGGTCAAAGCGACCTGGTTTGTCCCGGCAGTCAGCTCGACCTCGACCTCGACGATTTTCCAAGCCTCCCATGCATCGCCGCCTGCAGCGGGGGCCGTATAGGGGAACGCCACCGATGTGATCGCACCACTATTCACGGAAAGATCCAGCGGGCGGTTTGCTTGTGCGCCGTCGCCATTGGCATAGCGGATAGCCACTTTGTAGGTCCCGGCGGCCGGGGCATCGACATTGAAGGTGATCCTGTCGCCAGGATTGGTGCCGAAATCGATGTAGGCGTCGCCCATGGCACCTGCACGGTAGTTGCCGAAAGCATCCGGGGCTCCCTGGTTGACCTCACGCGTTACTGCGGACCCAACGGGATTGGTGCCGGGGCCGCCGACGTCCGCAACAGTGACCTTGGTCTCGTCCTCGGCCTGGATGGTGATGGGCGTAACCGGCGCGGGTGTGTCGGCGACATCCTTGATCGGCAGGGTGAAGGTGGCCGAGGTCAGCTCGACCGTTCCGGCCGCGCCAAGGGCCGGGTCATCCACCGTGACGGCAACGCTGTAGCTCGGCTTGAGCT
>NZ_JBHSBQ010000020.1:0-50758 GCF_042650665.1 Microvirga sp. GCM10011540
GGCTGGAGGTGGCCTTCGGGCTGTTTCTCCTGCTGGTCTGCGCCCGGTTCGCCGCCAGCCTCCTCGTCTGAAAAACAAAACCGGAAAACAAAAAGGCCCTGCCGGTCCAAAACCGGCAGGGCCTTTCATTTGCGCCTGTCGCTCTCAGTCTTCGTCGAACCCGTCGGGACCGATCAGGATGTCGCGCTTGCCTGCGTGATTGGCAGGACCGACGACACCTTCCTTCTCCATGCGCTCCATGATGGAAGCAGCTCGGTTGTAGCCGATCTGCAGGCGGCGCTGGATGTAGGAGGTCGAAGCCTTCTTGTGGCGAAGGACGATGGCGACGGCCTGATCGTAGAGATCGGCGGAGCCCAGTCCCATGTCGCCTTCGTCGAAGACCGGGGTCTCCTCGGCCTCGATCTCCTCCTCATCCTCGGCCGTCACGGCCTCGAGGTAGACAGGCTTGCCCTGGCGTTTGAGATGGGCGACGACCTTCTCGACCTCCTCGTCGGAGCAGAACGGCCCGTGCACGCGCGTGATGCGCCCGCCGCCGGCCATGTACAGCATGTCGCCCTGCCCCAGAAGCTGCTCGGCCCCCATCTCGCCCAGGATCGTGCGCGAGTCGATCTTCGACGTCACCTGGAAGGAAATGCGGGTCGGGAAGTTCGCCTTGATCGTGCCGGTGATCACGTCGACGGACGGCCGCTGCGTCGCCAGGATCACGTGAATGCCCGCCGCACGCGCCATCTGGGCCAGACGCTGGATCGCGCCTTCGATGTCCTTGCCGGCCACCATCATCAGGTCGGCCATCTCGTCGACGATCACCACGATATAGGGCAGGGGCTCGAGATCCATGATCTCGTCCTCGTACACCGCCTCGCCGGTCTCCTTGTCGAAGGCGGTCTGCACCGTGCGGGTGATCGTCTCGCCTCGCGCCTTGGCCTCCGACACGCGGGCGTTGAAGCCGTCGATGTTGCGCACCCCCAGCTTCGACATCTTCTTGTACCGGTCCTCCATCTCCCGGACCGCCCAGCGCAAGGCGATGATCGCCTTCTTCGGGTCGGTGACGACGGGGGTGAGGAGGTGAGGAATGCCGTCATAGACCGACAGCTCCAGCATCTTCGGATCGACCATGATAAGGCGGCACTCCTCCGGCTTGAACCGGTAGAGCAGCGACAGGATCATGGTGTTGATGGCGACCGACTTGCCGGAGCCGGTGGTGCCGGCCACCAGCAGGTGCGGCATGCGCGCCAGGTCCGCGATCACGGCTTCGCCGCCGATGGTCTTGCCGAGGCAGAGCGGCAGCTTCTGCTTCGAGGTCTCGAAGTCCTGGGAGTCGAGGAGCTCGCGCAGGAATACCGTCTCGCGCTCCTTGTTCGGGAGCTCGATGCCGATGGCATTGCGGCCGGGAATGACCGCGACGCGGGCCGAGACCGCGCTCATGGAGCGGGCGATGTCGTCCGACAGAGCCATGACGCGCGAGGACTTGGTGCCGGGGGCCGGCTCCAGCTCGTAGAGCGTCACCACCGGGCCGGGGTGAACATGGATCACCTCGCCCTTCACGCCGAAGTCGCGAATGACCTTCTCGACGCGGCCGGCCGTCTCTTCGAGGATGTCCTCCGTGAGTGCCGGTCCTTCCCGCAACGGCGGTTCGGCAAGGTATTCGATATGGGGCAGTTCATAAGCCGAATGCCCGAACCGGACAGGCTCCGGCTCCGCGCGGCGCTCCATGACAGGAGCCGGCAGAGCCCGACTCGCGACGGGTTCTACCGGCATGACAGGAGCATCCGGGCCTGCCCCGATATCAGCCTCGTCGTCGTTATCCGCCACGGCAATGGGAGCGGCCTGGACAGCCATCGTCACCGGCAACGCCGCTTGCGGAGCAGTGTGCGAAGGCCCCTCCCCTGCCGGAACTGCCTGGCTGACGCTGCGCGCGGCGGGCCACTCGCCCTCGTAGAGCGACAGATAAGCGGTATCCACGTCATCCGCCTCGACGCTCGCCACCGTCGCTCCCGCTTCCGACCGGATCGGCGCCTCTTCGCGTGAGGGTGCGGCCTCGCTCTCGACCTGAGGGGCCGGTTCGCGGGTGATCGGTTTGGCGACGCTGTCGACCTGGTAATCGCCCATGTGCCAGGAGAAGGAGACCGCATAAGGAGCCGTCAAGGGAACCGGCCGGGCAACTTCGGCCGAAGGCATCATCTCGGAGGCTGAGACTTCATCCGCTTCCCTGACCGGCTCGACCTGTACGCCGCGACGGGCCTCCAGCGGCGCTCTCGGCCCCGGATGTTCCCGCTCGGGGACCTTGTTGGAAGGAGCCGCACGATCATCGGGTGCCTGCGAGGCATAGGCCGAGCGCAGGGCTGCAATCTGGTTCCTGACCGGAGGCTCCTCATGCCGCTGAGGCGGTGCCGACGGGGTCCGAACCGGCGCCACCGGCCTTTGTGGGGCCGGCGCGGGCGCGCTGCTGCTCCGACCGCTGCGCTCCCGCAGGAACTTTTCCGGGGTTCGGGTGGAGGTGACGCCCGCCGAGACCACGAAGGCCTGCCACCAGGCAGGCTCGACGCCCCGGTTGCCGGGCTCTGGACCGGTCTGGTCCGGCCCTGCGGCTGAGGCTGTCTTCTGGGCGTGATCGTGGCCCCCGCGCGGAGGATGCGCGTCGGCACGGGAATCGGACTGATGCGAATCAGGACTTGGGAAAGGAGCGGACAAAGGCTTTCTTGTTGATTGCATGGGTTCTGAAGGGTTGGAGCGGGGCGTTTCGCTCCGCGGCTGACGTGGATCAGCAATGTGGATCCGACAGGTAAAAAGAGGGTTAGGGTCGGGTGCTGCGGGACCCGCGACCGGACCCTTTCCCCAGGCCGCCGGCCGCATAAGCCCCTGTGCCGTCAGGAACCTTTGCCCTTCTTACGGATTGCCGTGAGCAGCTGAAAAGAGGGTCTATCAATGCCAAACACAACTGTTGCCACGGGCTCATTCTCATCGCGCAAGGCGGCCGATCAGGCGGTTCAGCGCCTGGTGACCAGCGGCTTCGCCCGGAACAGCATCGAACTCCAGGGCCATCCGGACGACGACGGTTACGATCTGCTGGTCCACACCCGACAGGACAACCTGCACCGGGTGCAGCACCTCATCGAAACCTCGGCCCCCGCCTTTGCGCTCGAGCGAGGCGCTCGGGGTGCCTTCCGTACAGCGAAGGCCCACCCGTTCCTGCTTCTCGGGGCAGGTATCGCGGCCGGCGTGGCGGCCTATGCCCTCTTCGCCACGGGCGGACGGAGTTCCGGTCGGAAAGGCCGCTCGAGCCGGAGGCGCTGAGCGCCCGGGTAGAGCACCCCTCGCTCCCTGGAGCGGCACGAAAAAAGGGGCGCAATCTGCGCCCCTTTCCTTTGTCATTCTGAGTTTAGCGGTGATTTCCGCCGCCTCGGCCGCCGCGTCCTCCATCACCGCCGCGGCCTCCGTCACCGCCGCGACCGCCGTCGCCACGACCTCCATCGTCACGGCCTCCGCCGCGGCTGCCACCCCGGTCGTCACCGCCCGATTTGCCGCCACGATCTCCGCCGCGGTCGTCGCCACCGGACTTGCCGCCACGATCTCCGCCGTGATGACCGCCGCCGTGCCCGCCACCGGGCTTGCCGCCGTCATCGTCACCTCCGGGTCGACCGCCACCATGGTGACCTCCACCATGGTGCCCGCCACCATGATGTCCGCCACCGTAACCACCGCCCGGCCGGCCGCCATCGTCGTTACCGGGCTTCCCACCACCGTGATGGCCGCCTCCGTGGTGGCCGCCACCTCCATGGTGTCCACCGCCATGGTGCCCGCCACCGTGACCGCCACCGGGCTTGCCGCCGCCATGATGGCCACCGCCGCCATGGTGTCCGCCACCTCCATGGTGTCCGCCGCCGTGACCACCTCCCGGCTTTCCACCACCGTGACCGCCGCCGTTGTGGCCGCCGCCAGGATTTCCGCCACCGTTATTACCGCCACCGGGATTGCCGCCGTCGCCGGGGTTCGAACCGCCTCCACCTGGATTCGATCCGCCTCCGCCAGGGTTCGAGCCGCCACCAGGATTGGATCCGCCGCCCGGGTTGGAACCGCCTCCACCGGGGTTGCTTCCTCCGCCGGGATTGCTCCCTCCCCCGGGGGTCGATCCGCCGCCCGGATTCGACCCGCCACCGGGGTTCGAGCCTCCACCAGGGGTATCGCCGCCACCGGGATTGGCACCTCCCCCGGGAGCGCTGCCGCCGCCGGAATTGCCACCACCCGAACCACCTCCGCCCGAGCCGCTACCGCCCGAGCCGCCGCCCGAACCGCCGGAACCCGTGCCGCCGCCCGAGCCTCCACCTCCCGCGGGTGGCGAGCCTCCGCCCTGACCGGGCGGATTACCGGCGCCCGGATTGCCTCCGATGGAGCCGGTTCTGTCCATGGGGGTGCGATCATCGTCGGCATTCCGAGTATACTGGGTCGCAATGCCGAGTGAGGGGCACTCCCAAACCTGACGGTAGCCGAAGAGACCCCGGATCATGACCTGTCTGCAGTTGCGCTGATAGGCTGGAGCCACGTTCTCCGTATAGACGGGCGCTGCAACGGGAGCCGGTGCGGCTGCATAGGGATTGGCCCCCGAGCGGACGCGCTCCCTAGCCGGAGCCGCTGTGCGGGTTCCGACGGAACCAGTGCGGCCCACGTAGCCCCTCCGGGCCGGTGCGCAGTTCCACACTTTCTGGGTGCCGCGGGGACCACTGACCAACTCAGGTCGGCAATGAGGACCCTTTACCGAACTCCTCGCGCTGAGATCAGCAGCCATCACGTTTGTCGAAGCCAAAAGGCTGACCCCTGCAAGCAGGTAAAAGTATTTCATCGCCAACTCCAGTGCTCGTTACAGTCTCGGTTGGAGCAACGTCGGACGAAATACCCAGTTCAGGAATATCTTGAACTACTCAATTGGGAGAGCTCTGTCTTAACCCATAGGGATTATCGAAAAATATACCCCTTTTTAGGGTGCCATTTGCTTCCTAAAGAAGCCCCCCTTAATTTTCCGACCTTCGTGGAACCGGGGCTGTGGACAAGGGTGAACGCCCCTGCCCTGTCTCAGGGCAAGGTGCGCGGAAGCAATGTCGAGGAATCCACCGGCAGACGGGGTGCCCGCGGAATTATTTGCTCGCCTTGGCCTTCTTGGCTGACGCCCGGCGCTTAGGCTTGGCCGGTTCGGCGGGAGCGCTGACGCTCTCCTGCACCGAGGCGGTGGCCGCTGCGGCCTGCTTGCGGCTCTGGCCCAGCCCGAGCCCCTTCGCGAGCTCGGAACGACGCTGGGCATAGTTCGCGGCCACCATCGGGTAATCCCGCGGCAGGCCCCACTTTTCCCGGTACTCCTCGGGCGTCAGCCCCAGCTTCGCCAAGTGTCGCTTGAGCGTCTTGTAAGGCTTTCCGTCCTCGAGGCTCACGAGATAATCCGGGGTCACCGACTTGCGGATGGGAACCGCCGGCTGCGGCCTCTCGGTTTCGGCCTGCTTGGGGGCACCCAAGCCCTGAAGAGCGGCATGAACAGCCGCGATCAGTCCCGCGAGATCGGAGGTCTGGACCGAGTTATGGGTAACATAGGACGAGACAATGTCTGCGGTCAGCTCGACAAAATCAACTTTCTTCTCTTCTGCCTGGTCCATTGTCTCTCCAAGACTTGAAATGCTGGAAACTCTTTAGATCTTCCAAGAAGGATGGTGCGTCAACCGTCTCGGACGGCTGATCTCACTTTTAGCAGCAAACCATGCTGGAAACCCGCGAAAATACGGGCGGAGCGCACGTTATCACGGCAGAAAAACGATGCCTTTCTGCCGCGGAAACTTACCAAGGATAACATCGTTCTTCCTGCTGGTACGTCCAAAAGGAGCATGGGATGGACTTGGCAAGCGCAGAAAAGACAATCACCGTCAAAAGCTCGAGCGTCGAACTGAGCGACGCGTTCCGCGATCAGGCCCAGCAGGGAATTGCACGTGTCGCGGGCAAGTATTTCGGACATCTCAATACGGCCTCGGTGCATGTGAGCCGTGAGGGAAGTCACTTCCGCTGCACCGTGAACATCCAGATGGGCGCGCTCAAGACGATGAGCGCCGAGTCACAGGACAAGGATTGTTATGTCGCCTTCAAGGCTGCGCTGGAGAAGGTCGAAAAGCAGCTGCGGCGGGCGAAGCGCGAACTGCGGGAAGACAAGCCCACCCGCGTCGACAAGGATCAGGCCCTTCGCGACGGATTGAGCCCAGAGCCGTCCGCGTGAAACAAATCTGCCTTCGCGGTATTGAAAAGACAGATATCGATACCATCTAAGCTTTAAGCCGGTCGCGATCTCACGCTTGACCGGAGACGGCCACGGGCCGGGATGATGACGCCGGATGTACGCGCATCGTTCCGCCATCGTGGCCGTTGGCTTATTTAGTCCACCCTTTCCGATACGGCCTCATTGATCCAGCAGCTGCGCGATGGCGCGAATGCGGTTGCGCGTGTAGTCCGGCAATCCGGCGCTGATGGAATTGCCGGTGTTGAACGAGCTCTTGCCCATCAGCACCTGCACCGGGATGAGGTTTCTCAGTACGGGAACGCTTCCGAACTCGCGCTTCCGCTCGAGCACGTCCGTCTCGATGCCGAGGGCCATGAACACGGTCGTGACGGTCTTCGCCGGATCGGCCGGATGTTCCTGCAGCACCGCCAGCAGCTTTCCGAACTGCATCACCTGGTTTACGTGGAACAGGGTCTGTTCCATCACCCCCGCAACGGGAGTGTCGAGCCCCGTGAGCTGAGCGAGCGCTGCCGAATCCACCTCCTGCGGCTGCAGCACCCGAAGCTCGCTCTGGAACTCCATGAATTCCGAGATCTTCTTCTCGCCCTCCTCGAGCTTGTTGGCCAGCCGAATGCCCATGGGCAGCTTCCCTTCGAGGGGATAGCGCGACTCGATGCACAGGCTCTGGGGCGCCTCGCACCAGCGGCGGCTCGGGTGACGGCTATGCGCGCTGGCGGGATCGACGTTGGGACGCGCCTCGGCCGCCGTGATGCGGCGGTGCTTGATCGCGGGATCGAGCTTCTCCAGCATGTCGAGGCTCGCATAGCGCGCGAGATCGAGCGTATTCGGTGCCTTCGCGATTTCGAAGCGCGCTTCCACCACATAGACGTGGAGCTTCTCGGTGTAAGGCCGGGTCAGGCCATGGACCGAAACCTCGATCCTCGGCTCCTTGTAATCGGGGAACGGGCTCAGGAACTGCTTCTGCAGCGGCTTCGTGCGGGCCCATTGCTCGAACGGGACGAGCCCCGCATCCGCCTCGTCCGACTGTTCGCCGCCGTGATCGCTGAAGACGATCGTGCCCGACTTCAGCTGCGAGGGCTTAGTGGCGGTGACGGAAGGCACCTCTTCGACACGGAACTCCTTCGCGTGAGCCGCACCCAACGGGGCGACGCAAAACCCCAGAACGGCAAGCGTACCGTGCAACGACAACATGAACTTCATCAATAAACCCGCCCATAACCCCAAAAGTAATCCGGATCGACCCGCCGAGGACGCCTCGGCCGCTCACCCTCCCACCATCCAGGCCCGACATCGGGGTGACGGGGGACGGGCACCTGAGCCGGCGGCCTTTCGAACCACCCTGGCTCCTGCGCATAAGGTCCGCTGTAGTAGGGATCGCCGTAGGCTCCCAGTTCCTCGCCATCGCTCCAGGGATCCGGATGACGGAACGCGTAGGCTTCCGCCTGAGGCACGAGGGCGAACTGGGTCTCCTTGAGCTGCCCGAAGCGGTTCAGCCGGAAATGCTCCGTGAAGGCCTTGCCTCCGCTGGTGATACGATCACCCGTGTCCAGATCGATGGGCAATGCGATCAGCTGCCGTGCGGCCTCCGGTGAAGGCGGGCTGAGCACCGTCTTCGGCGCATGATGTTCCCAGGCTGCCTCGATGATGGTCCGGAAGATCGGCAGCGCCACCTTGGCGCCGGTCTGCCCCCGTCCGAGGAAACGGCGCTTGCCGTCCGCATTGTCGTAGCCGACCCACACCGCGACTGTGACGTCGTTGGTGAAGCCGACGAACCAGGCATCGTTCTCGTTGTCCGACGTGCCGGTCTTGCCCGCAACGTAAGGCGCCAGAGCCCGCATGGAGCGAGCGGTGCCGCGCTCCACCACACCCTGGAGCATCGTCTTGAGCTGGTAGAAGGCGGCCCGGTCCGCCGAACCGATCGGCACGAGTGACTGCGCCTTTCGCCGGTAGACGGTACGCCCACCCTCCTCCACCGCCTCGAAGGCGTGCGGGGACGGCATGGCCCCCTCGTTCGCGACGGCAGCGTAGAAGGCGGCAAGATCCAGGATCCGCACCGGCTGCGCCCCGAGCACGAACGGATAATGCGGCACGCATTCCACATAGAGCTGCGCTTCGAGGGCGAGTTCGCAGACGCGGCGCAGGCTCTCCTCCGGATCGGCATCGATGCCGCCGTCGAGCAGGCGAGCGGTGACGAGGTTCTTCGAATTTTCGAGGGCGCGCCGAAGGGTGAGAATACCGGAGCGGCCGCCGTCGTAGTTCTTCGGCCGCCAATAATCTCCCGCACGGGCATTCGCCTCACCGCCGACGGGCGGCAGCGTGACGGGGGTGTCCCAAATGAGCGTGTTGGGCTGCAATCCCTTGGCCAAGCCCGCCAGATAGGTCAGCGGCTTGATGGCGGAACCGGGCTGACGGTGCGCCTGCGTCGCACGGTTGAGCTGGCTCAACGGATACGAGAATCCTCCACTCATCGCCAGGATGCGTCCCGTCTTGTTCTCCAGGACGACGGCCGCTCCCTGCACCGTGGCAGGAGCCCGCAACTCGGCGCGCGCGCCGGCCTTGCTCTTCGGCTCGGCGATCCTGACCCGCACCACATCATAGAGCTTGAGGTTGCGCCTCGCGGCCTCCCACGCGGTCAGGGGCACGATCCGCCCGTCCGCGAGCCCCACCCGCAGAACGTGGGCGCCGGTCTTCCGGTTGCGTCCCTGCTCCACCACCACGGCGGCGGGCCAATGCACGTCGTAGAGCGGCAGACGCGCGGCCTCCAGGGCGCGGCGCCACGCCGGCGCAGCGTCGGCTCCCTGCGCATCGGCCTGCAGGTTCTTCACCGCGGCGGCGAGGTTGAGTTCGGCACCCTCGAACCGCTGACGCCCGATGCTCATCTCGTACCGGGCGAGCCCCTCCTGAAGAGCGGCCTCGGTCGCCTTCTGCAGCGCCGCATTGAGGGTGGAGCGCACGGTGTAGGAGGAGGCCGTCAGGCTTTCGATCCTTGCAAGCGTCCGCGCATCCCGTCCGAGGTGGTCGACGAAGTGGAAGCCGGTGTTGCGCGTCGGGCGCTGGAACGCCACCATCCGAGGCAGGGGCCCGAGAGCCTGCTTCACCTGATCCGGCGAAAGCGCCCCGTCCTCCTGCATCCGGCTGAGCACATAGGCCATTCGCTCCTGCGCCCGCTCCGGGTGCCGGTCAGGACTGTAGTAGTTCGGCCCCTTGGTCAGACCGGCGAGGAGCGCCCCCTCCGCAACCGTCAGGGCCTTGGCGGATTTGCCGAAATAGCTTCGCGCCGCCATCTCGACGCCCCAGGAGGTGCGGCCGAGATAAATGGAGTTGAGGTAGATTTCGAGGATCTCGCCCTTGCTGAGCGTCTGCTCGATTCGGGAGGCGACGATCATCTCCCGCATCTTGCGTTCATAGGTGACGTCGTCGCCGACAAGCAGGTTCTTGGCGACCTGCTGGGTGATGGTCGATCCGCCCGCGGGACGCCCCGGCTTCGCCATGTTGGTCATGAACGCGCGGATCACGCCTCGCTCGTCCACGCCCTTGTGCTGGTGGAAGCGCTTGTCTTCGGCCGCGATGAAGGCTTGCTGAACCGGCACGGGAATGTCGGACAACGGCACCCACATGCGCCGATGATCCGGCTCGTAGACCTCCGCGAACCGCTTGCCCTCCCCGTCGAGGATCACGCTGACGCCGGGAAGCCTGAGCCCCTTGAGCTTGGCCGCATCCGGCAGATCGGCCACGGCACTGTTGTAGTATCCGATCACCTCGCCGAGATCGACCGCCGGCGGCTCGACCTTCTCGTCCTTGCAGAACTGGCGATAGCTCGCATGGAGATCGTTGAAGCTGAGCCCCTGGAGCACCTTGAGATCGCCGGTAACCCCCTGCGGGTCGTCCATGGCGGTCGCGATCAGCTCGTCGAGATCGATGTCCTCGATGTCGAAGGCGCGCCGCATATGCGAGCACCCGTCCTTCAGGATGCGCGTCACCTCCTCGCGATCCTGCACAGGGTCGAAGGAGGTCTTCACGTTCTCCGGATCGGCCACGACCTGGCTCAAGGTGAGCGCCGTCGCGAAGATCTTGACGAGGATCGTGCTCATGACGCCATCCGGATCCGGCAGGTGCCTTGCATCGGCAACATTCCAACCTCGCTGGGGACAGTTGCGGGGAGGCCCGTCGATCCATTAATGCGTAAATCGTTCATGCTGAATGGGAGCTGGACAAAAAGGCTCTTTAGGGGCGGACGGCTCCGACCAGGCTCGAATCCACACCACGACCCGCGCCACAACCTTCACGGTTTCGCGACACGATCACGAATATGGGAACGGCCCAAAAGGATAGGTCGCCTTGTGACCTAGGCCGCAGGTGCCCATTTTCGATGCCTGAGCGTCACTATTCGCTTGGGTAACTCATGACGAAGCGCATCGAAGAGCTGGAAGCGAAGATTGCCGAACTGCGCGAGGAGCTTAGGCACGCCGAAGCCGCCCTGTGGCACGAGAAGATGCGACAGCCGAAGATCGGCGACTATGTCCGTTGCCCGCTGACGAACTTCTACGGGCGCGTCACCAATGTCGTTCCTCGCCCCCATGGCCGCCCCTGGGTCGAAATCAGACCCTTCCTCGCGGAAGGGCTGCCCGGGCAAGGCACCCTCGATCTCTATGACAACTGGGAACTGATCGACCCGCCGAAAGGCGAGGAGAGCTGGCCCTTCGGCGGGCAGTCGGAGGAGCTTCCGATCACTCCCATCGCATGGCCGAGCAAGGGGCGATCCAGCCATCGGCTGAAGCCGAAATACTACCTCGTGAAATGGTAGGCCTCCCCGGGATGCGCCAGGGAGGCAGTAATCGCGCTTATTCGGGCTTGGGCACGACTGCGGTCGCCTCGATTTCCAGGCGCGCTTCCTTCTCGACCAGACGCACGACCTGAACGAGAGCCATGGCCGGATAATGGGTGCCGAAGACCGCCCTGTAGGCGCGTCCGAGCTCGCGCAGGTTGGCGAGATACTCGTCCATGTCGACCACGTACCAGGTCAGGCGCACGAGATGCTGAGGCCCCGCCCCGCCCTCGGCGAGGATGGCGCTGATATTCTCGAAGATCTGCCGGGCCTGCCCCACGAACCCCTCGGCAAATGCGCCGGTCTCGTCCCAGCCGACGATCCCGCCGGTCACCAGGACCCGGCCCTCCGCCATGATGCCGTTGGCATAGCCCTTGGGCGTGGGCCAGTTCTTCGGATGAAGGATTTCGAGCCCGTCATTTCGGACGGTCTGCATGGCTGGACTGAGAGGAGCTGTCACTGGCAATTCTCCTGATAGCGTTCCAAGGCCGCTCGGAGATCGTCCGGGAGCGCGATGGAGGTATGGGATTCGAGGGAAGTCGTCACGATGACGAAACGCGCCACGAGCACGGGCTCGGACATCCGAAAGGCATGGATGCGGAGGGTGAACGATTTCTGCCCGATCCGCTCGACCGTCACGGCGCAATCGAGCCGGTCGCCCATGAAGCCCGGCCTGTGGAAGTCGGCGCCGGCATTGGCATAGCCCAGCCCGATCCGGCGCGGTCCGATCATCTCATGGTAATCGATGCCCAGCGCCTCGCCGAACCAGTCTTCGACGACGCCGTTCAGCAGGTCGAAATAGCGTGCGAAATAGACGATGCCTGCCGGATCGCAATGGGAAAATCGGATGGCGACCGTTCCACGCCAGGCGCGGTCGCTCGGCATCGCCAGGGTTCCTTGGGGCTGTCCCGGTCCATCGTTCATGGCAGCACCTGTCACGCCCGTGAGCCCTGGCTGGCCTTGGCCCCGGCCCCTTGCGCCTCGACCGTCTTCAGGAGTTCGCGGGCGATGACGATCTTCTGCACCTCGGTGGCCCCCTCGTAGATGCGCAGGGCCCTGATTTCGCGATAGAGTTCCTCGACCTTCACGCCTTTCGTGACGCCGAGCCCTCCGAAGATCTGCACCGCCCGGTCGATGACGTTCTGCGCGGCCTCCGTCGCATACATCTTCGCCATGGCGGCTTCCCGCGTGACCCGCGCCGCCCCCTGATCCTTCGTCCAGGCCGCGCGATAGACCAGAAGCGCCGCGGAATCGACCTGCGTCGCCATGTCGGCGAGGGACGCCTGGGTCATCTGCAGGTCGCTCAACGGAGCGCCGAAGAGGTGGCGGGTGGATGCGTGGCTCAGCGCCTCGTCCAGGGCGCGGCGCGCGAAACCGAGGGAGGCGGCTCCCACGGTGGAGCGGAACACGTCGAGGGTGGCCATCGCCACCTTGAACCCCTCCCCCGGTCCGCCGATCCGGTTCGCCAGCGGAACCCGGCAGCCGTCGAAGCGCAACGTCGCGAGAGGATGCGGCGCAATCACGTCGATCCGCTCGTCGATGGAGAAGCCAGGCGTATCGGCCTCCACCAGAAAGGCCGACAGGCCCCTGGCGCCCGGCGCCTCGCCGGAGCGGGCGAAGACCACGTAGTGATCCGCGATCCCGCCATTCGAAATCCAGGTCTTCACCCCGTCGATCCGCACATGGTCGGGGCCGTCCGGACGGGCGGTGGTGCTCATGGCGGCAACGTCCGACCCGGCCTCGGGCTCCGACAGCGCAAAGGCGGCAATAGCCTCGCCCCGCGCCACTGGCGGCAGATAGCGACGCTTCAGATCCTCGGAGCCGAACAGCGTGATCGGCCCCGTGCCGAGCCCCTGCATGGCGAAGGCGAAATCCGCCAGGCCATCCCGATAGGCCAGGGTCTCGCGGGCAAGGCACAGGGTGCGCACGTCGAAGGTGGGATGCAGCCCGCCATAGGTCTGCGGCACGGTTGCCCTCAGCCAGCCGGCCTCGCCGAGACCTTTCACAAGGCGGCGGCAGGAGGCATCGACGTCGTCGTGGTCCACGAGGGGATCAATTTCATGGGCGGCCCAGGCCGACAGCTCCCCGGCGAAACTGCGGTGGCGCTCCTCGAAGAAGGGCCAGGAGAGAAAGGTGGCGTCGATCACATCAATCTCCCTGGAAGACGGGCTTTTCCTTCGCGGCGAACGCGCGGTAGGCGCGGGCGAAGTCCTCGGTCGTCATGCAAAGGGCCTGCGCCACCGCCTCGGCCTCGATGGCCTCCTCCACCGACATGGCCCATTCCATGGCGAGCATCCGCTTGGTCATGGTGTTGGCGAAAGTCGGTCCGGTCCCGATCGCCTGCCCGAGGGCCTGCGCCTCGGCGAGCAGGTCCTTCGCGTCGACGAGACGGCTGAAGAAGCCCCAGCGCTCGCCCTCCTCGGCGCTCATAAAGCGGCCGGTATAGAGCAGCTCCGAGGCGCGCCCCTGGCCGATGATGCGGGGCAGGATGGCGCAGGCGCCCATATCGCAGCCCGCAAGCCCGACCTTGTTGAACAGGAAGGCGACCTTGGCGCCCGGCGCCGCAAGGCGGATATCCGAGGCCATGGCGACAATCGCCCCCGCCCCCGCGCAGATCCCCTCCACCGCGGCGATGATCGGTTGCGGCGCCGCCCGCATGGCCTTCACCAGCTCGCCCGTCATGCGGGTGAAGGCGGTGAGCCCCTTCGTGTCCATCTCCACCAAAGGCCCGATGATCTCGAACACGTCGCCGCCCGACGAGAAATTGCCGCCGGCGCCGGTGACGACGACTGTCTTGACCTGCTCATCCTTGGCGCAGGCATGGAAGAAGTCGGTCAGCTCGCGATAGCTTTCGAAGGTCAGCGGGTTCTTCTTCTCCGGCCGGTTGAGGGTCACCGTGGCGACAGGGCCTTCGACGGACAGGAGGAAGTGACGGGGCCGATAGTCTGCGAGCGGCAATGCGGTCGGGTTGGCGAAATGCGTCACTCGATGTCTCCCATCATCGCCCGCCGGGCGGAGATCTTGGTCTTGGCGAGAAGGCGCATGAGGTCCTTCTGGTCCTTCTGGTTCAGGCCGCCGAAAAGCTCTGCGATCCAGCCCTCGTGCTCGGCCGCCATGGCGCGGAACTCCGCCTGCCCGGCCGGGGTGAGGCTCACCATCTGCGCTCTCCGGTCGGTGGCGGAGACGCGGCGCTCCAGATGGCCGGAGGTCACGAGCCTGTCGACGAGACCGGTGAGATTGCCGTTGGACACCATCATCCGCTTCGAGAGGTCGGACAGGGTCATGCCGTCCGGGGCTTTGTCGAGCTGGGCCATCAGGTCGAAACGGGGCAGTGTCACGTCGAACCGGTCCCGCAGGCGCCGGCGGACCTCGCCCTCGATCAGCGTCGAACAGGTGAGAAGCCGCAGCCAGAGGCGCAGTTCGTCCCGGTGATGCTCCGGCATCTCGACCGCCTTCGTCTCGGCATCGAGGGGAATCGGCTGTTCGTCCATGATCAGATCTCCCCCCCGGCCACCACGATGGCCTGGCCCGTCACCGAGCGCGCGCCCTCGCCGCACAGCCACAACACCGCATCCGCGACCTCGTTCGGCTCGATCAGGCGCTGTTGCGGGTTGTGCTTTACGAATTCGCGGAGCGCCTCCTCCCGCGTCCTGCCGGTCTTGGCCATGATGCGGTCCAGGCTTTCCGCCACAAGATCCGTATCGGTGAAGCCCGGGCACACGGCATTGACCGTCACCCCCGTCTTCGCCGTCTCAAGAGCGAGCGCCCGGACGAATCCGATTACCGCGTGCTTTGCCGCGCAGTAGGCACTGACGTAAGGATAACCCTTGAGGCCCGCCGTGGAGGCGACGGCGACGATGCGTCCGAAGCCGCGCTCGGTCATGGAGCCCAGCACGGCCTGGGCCACGTTGGTGACGCCGAGCAGGTTCACATCCAGCATCTGGCGGAAGACGGCAGGGTCCGACTTCATGAACGGGACCGATGCGGCGGAGCCCGCATTGGCGATCATCAGATCGACGGGGCCATGCCGGGACACGGCCTCGGCGACCGCCGCCCGGACGGCCGCGGGATCCGTGACGTCGGCGACGGCCGCGCCATGGGCGCCGCCCTCGGCCACCGCCCGGTCCAGCCGCGTCCGGTCGCGCCCGACGATGGTCACCGTGGCGCCCGCGCCCGCGAGGGCGCCGGCAATGGCGCGGCCGATGCCGCGGCCGCCGCCGGTCACCACCGCGTGCCGGCCCTGAAGGACGTTCCCCATCATCTTATTCTGCGGCGAGAGACTTCTCGCCCGCCTCCAATTTCAGCTCGGCCCGGGTCTTCGGCTTGCCCCGGATCTTGAGATCCTCGAGGTCCTGACGGTCGCGAACGGAGTTACGGAAAATCTGGTCTTTACCCGCAAGATATTGCGGCGGGCAATGGATGCTCGCGGCGCCGTACCAAGCCGCCGCTTTCATGGTGAAGAACGGATCGACCAGGTGCGGCCGGCCGAGCGCCACGAGGTCGGCCCGGCCGGCGGCGAGAATGGTGTTGACCTGATCGGCCGTGGTGATGTTGCCCACGCACATGGTCGCCACGTGGGCCTCGTTGCGGATCTGGTCGGAGAACGGGGTCTGGAACATGCGTCCGTAGATCGGCCGCGCCTCCCGCACGGTCTGGCCGGTGGATACATCCACGAGATCGACGCCATGCTCGGCGAAGGCCCGGGCGATCTCGACGGACTCGTCCCCTGTCAGGCCGCCCTCCGCCCAGTCCGTCGCGGAGATGCGAACGGACATCGGCTTGTGGGCCGGCCAGACCTCGCGCATGGCGTCGAACACCTCCAGCGGGTAGCGCAGGCGGTTCTCGAGCGAGCCGCCATATTCGTCGGTCCGGCGGTTGGTGAGCGGGGACAGGAAGCTCGCCAATAGGTAGCCGTGGGCGCAATGGAGTTCCAGCATGTCGAAACCGGCACGCTCGCCGCGCTCCGCCGCCTCGACGAACTGCGCCTTGATGAGGTCCATGTCGGCCCGGCTCGCCTCGCGCGGCACCTGGCTGTCCGGAAAGTAGGGGATCGGCGACGCGGAGCAGATGTCCCAGGCGCCCTCCTCCAGCGGCCTGTCGATCCCCTCCCACATGAGCTTGGTCGCACCCTTGCGGCCGGAATGTCCGAGCTGCAGGCAGATCTTGGTCGCCGAATTGGCATGGACGAAATCGACGATCCGCTTCCAGGCGGCTTCCTGCTCATCGTTCCACAGGCCCGTGCAGCCCAGGGTGATGCGGCCTTCGGGCGAAACGCAGGTCATCTCGGTGAAGACCAGCCCCGCCCCGCCCGTGGCGCGGGCGCCGTAATGGACGAGGTGCCAGTCGCCCGGAACGCCGTCCTTGGCCGAATACATGTCCATGGGCGACACCACCACCCGGTTCTCGACCCTCATCTCCCGCAGTCGGAAGGGCTGGAACATGGGCACCGTCGGACGGTCGACCGGAACATCGAAACCGCTGTCGCGCACCTTGCGGGCGAAGGTGCGGTCGACATCGGCGACGAAGTCGGGCGCGCGCAGGCGCAGGTTGTCATAGGTGATAGCCTTGGCGCGGGTCATGACCCCGAAGGCGAACTGCACCGGGTCGAAATCCCAGAATCGGGCCACGTGCTCGAACCAGACCAGGGACACGTCGGCGGCGTGCTGGGTCTTCTCCACCTCCTCGCGCCGGCCGGTCTCGTAGATCGACAGGGCGCCTTCGACGGTGCGATCCTTACGGAGGGCCTCATAGAGGGCGATGGCATCCTCCATCGCCAGCTTGGTGCCCGAACCGATGGAGAAATGGGCGCTCGCCTTCGCGTCTCCCAGCAGCACCTTGTTGCCCATGACCCAGCGCTTGTTGCGGATCATCGGGAAGTTGCGCCAGATCGAGCGGTTGGTGAGAACCTTGTGGCCCTGAAGGAACCAGCCGAAGATCTCCTCCATGAGGGCTGCGGACTCGGCTTCGGACTTCTGCGCCAGCCCTGCGCGCTCGAAGGTCTCGGGATCCGTCTCGAAGACCCAGGTGGAGCGGTTCGCCTCGTATTGATAGGCATGGGCGATGAAGGGGCCCCACTCCGTTTCCTGGAAAATGAAGGTGAAGGCGTCGAGCGGCCGGGTCGAGCCCATCCAAGCGAACTTGTTGGGACGCAGATCCACCTCCGGCTGGAAGTGATCCGCGTAGCGCTCCCGGAAGCGGCTGTTGATCCCGTCCGCCACGACCACGAGATCGGCATCCGCGAACAGGCCCTCGTCGTCCACGTCGACTTCGTAGCGAAGGGTCACGCCCAACTCCTCCGCCCGGTCCCGCAGGATCAGAAGGAGGGTGCGCCGCGAGCAGCCGCAGAACCCGTTGCCGCCGATCCGATGCTCCGAGCCTTTGAAGTGGATCGCGATATCGTCCCAATAGGCAAATTCCCGCGTGATCCGCTGATAGCTCGGCAGGTCGTATTTCTCGAAATTGTCGAGCGTGGCATCGGAAAAGACGACGCCGAAGCCGAACGTGTCGTCCGCACGGTTGCGCTCGTAGACCGTGACGTCCGTGTCCGGCCACTGCTTCTTGAGCAGGATCGCAAGGTAAAGGCCCGCAGGGCCGCCGCCGATGATCGCCGTCTTCATGAGTTTCCTACCCGGGCAAAGGTTCGAATTATTTTAAGCTTAAAGTAATTTCCGTTCAAGCCATAGCGCCTGTCCTCAACACCGGAATCAGGCCGGAACCTCCTGGGCATGCCCCTCCTGCTCCGCGATGCGGCGCAGCTCGAACCGCTGGAGCTTGCCGGTCTGGGTGCGGGGGAGAGCCTCCACGTATTCGATGGCGCGCGGATATTTGTAGGGGGCGATTTCCGCCTTCACATGATCCTGAAGCGTCTTGGTAAGCTCCGCTCCAGGCGCATATCCGGATGCCACGACCACATAGGCCTTGACGATCACGCCCCTGCCGTCGTCGGGCGCGCCGACCACGCCGCATTCCGCCACCGCAGGGTGGGTCAGGAGCGCGGCCTCCACCTCCGGTCCGGCGATGTTGTAGCCGGCGGAGACGATCATGTCGTCCGAGCGGGCCTGGTACCAGAAGTACCCGTCCTCATCCATGACGTAGGTGTCGCCGGTGATGTTCCAGCCGTCTCTCACGTAGTTGCGTTGGCGCTCGTCCGCGAGGTAGCGGCATCCGGTCGGTCCGCGCACCGCGAGGCGCCCGATGGCGCCGGGAGGGACCGGGCGGCCATCCTGGTCGATGACCTGGGCCTCGTAGCCCGGCACAGGCTTGCCGGTGGAGCCGGGACGGATCTCGTCCTCGGTCGCAGCGATGAAGATGTGCAGCATCTCCGTCGCACCGATCCCGTCCATCAGCTTGATGCCCGTGGCGTCGAACCACGCTTCGAAGGTCGCCTTCGGCAGCGGCTCCCCGGCGGATACGCATTTGCGAAGCGACGAGATGTCGAAGCTCTCGAGCTTCGCCAGCATGGCGCGATAGGCCGTGGGAGCGGTGAAGCAGACGGTCGCCTTGTGCTGGGCGATGGATCCCAGCAGCTCGTCCGGCCCCGCCTTCTCCAGCAGAATCGTCGATGCGCCGATCCGCATCGGGAACAGAACGATGCCGCCGAGACCGAACGTGAAGGCAAGCGGCGGCGAGCCGATGAACCGATCGCTCGGCTGGGCCCGCAGGACGTTGCCGGCATACGCATCGCAGATCGCGAGCATGTCTCGATGAAAGTGCATCGTCCCCTTCGGCTCGCCCGTGGTGCCGGAGGTGAAGCCGATGAGGCAGACATCGTCCGCCGCCGTATCGACCGCCTCGAACGCTGGCGAGGCATCCGCGATCAGCGCCTCGAGCCCGTCCGCCGCGCTGGAACCCCAATAGACGACATGCTTCAGGTCCGACGCGAGGGAGCGCGCCCGCTCCATCTCCTCGGAAAGGCGATGGTCGCAGAAGGCCAGCGTGATCTTCGCCTTGTTCAGGGGATAGGCGATCTCCTTGGCGCGCAGGAGCGGCATGGTCGCGACGACGACGCCGCCGGCCTTCAGCACCGCCAGATAGATCGCGACCATCATCGGGTTGTTGAAGGACCGAAGCAGGACCCGGTTGCCCGGCACGAAGCCGAGCCTGTCGACGAGCACGTTGCAGATGCGGTTCACCCGCTCGTGCAGCCCGCGATAGGTGAGCGTTTCAGCGGGACTGATGAGGCAGGGCTCGTCTCCCCTGCCCTCGTCGATCCAGCGGTCGAGGAACTCCCGCACGCAGTTGATCCGGTCCGGATACTGCAGCTCCGGCCGGTTGAAGATGAAGGCGGGCCATTGATCCTGAGGCGGGAGGTTGTCCCTCGCGAATGTGTCGACGTGAGCCGTGTACGCCATGGTCCGCTCCTCTCAGGTTTCTGGCGACGGAATGCAGGCTTCCGGAGGGCTCGATGACGGCCGCGCCAGATGGCTTGGCGGGGCGCACGGTCATCGGGATTTCAGGCCCATCCTTGGAATTCACATGCCCGTCATCACTGTCGTCTTGCGGAACAATCCGCTTGAAGAATTCCTAAAATTATTTAAAGCTTCAAATATTGCTTGGCAATCCCAAACATGGGGATGCCGGCATCCGGCTCCACCGAAAAGGAGTGTTCGGCAGGCTAAAATTGCGGCACAGTATCGCCGACCGTCGGCGAGGCGCCTTGCGTCCCGCCTGAGATAATCGCAGCACGGCACACCGTGCGCGGGGAACAGCCACTCGGGAGTACATGATGAATCGCACGATCAAGACCCTCGGCATTGCAGCGGCATTCGGCCTAGCTGCCTCGCCGGCCCTGTCGCAGGAGAAGCTCAAGGTCGGCCTGCTTCTGACCCTGTCGGGTCCCTCCGCCGTGCTCGGCCAGCAGGCCCGCGACGGCTTTCAGCTCGCCATGAAGGATCTCGGCAACAAGCTGGGCGGACGCGACGTGGAGGTCATCGTCGTCGATGACGAGCTCAAGCCCGACGTGGCGGTAACGAAGGTCAAGGGCCTGCTCGAGCGCGACAAGGTGGATTTCGTCGTCGGCCCGATCTTCTCGAACGTCGCCGTGGCCGTGCACAAGCCCATCGTCGATGCCGAGACCTTCTACATCAGCACCAATGCCGGCCCGTCGAACCTCGCCGGCAAGAACTGCAACCCCTATTTCTTCGCCACCTCCTACCAGAACGACCAGAACCACGAGGTTCTCGGCAAGGTCGCCCAGGACCGCGGCTACAAGCGCGTTTATCTCCTTGCCCCGAACTATCAGGCCGGTAAGGACGCGCTCGCCGGATTCAAGCGCCACTACAAGGGTGAGATCGTCGAGGAATCCTACGTTCCGCTGAACACCCTCGACTTCCAGTCGGAGCTGGCGAAGATCGCCTCCATGAACCCGGATGCCATCTTCACCTTCATGCCGGGCGGCATGGGCGTGAACCTCGTCAAGCAGTATCGCGCGGCGGGCCTCGCGGACCGCATTCCGTTCCTCTCCGCCTTCACGGTGGACGAGTCGACGCTGCCGGCGCAGCAGGACGCGGCCCTCGGCATGTTCGGCGGCTCCAACTGGGCTCCGAACCTAGACACGCCGCAGAACAAGAAGTTCGTCGATTCCTATCTGGCGGCCTACAACTCCGTGCCCGGCTCCTATTCCATGCATGCCTACGACGCGGCCCTGCTGATCGACAGCGCGCTGAAGGCCACCGGCGGCAAGACGGACGACAAGAATGCCCTGCGCGATGCCCTCAAGAAGGCCGATTTCCAGTCCCTGCGCGGTGACTTCAAGTTCGGCGTGAACGGCTTCCCGGTCCAGGACTTCTATCTGGTCAAGGCGGCCAAGCGTCCTGACGGCAAGTACCAGACGGAGATCGTCGAGAAGGTGTTCGACGACTACACCGACGCCTACGCCAAGGAATGCGCGGCGACGAACTGATCGCCCCTTCAGGCTGCTCAACCCCGTCCCGCGCAAGGCCCGGGACGGGGAAATCCTTTGATCCTTGCGAACGCCATCGGCCCGTTCCGTCGGGCAACGGGCTTGACGCCCCACCGATGCGCGCTCGCCGCCAGTAAAGCGCTGATGACTGCAACCCTCTTTCTCATCCAGGCTTTGAACGGCCTTCAGTTCGGGCTCATCCTGTTCCTCATCGCCGCCGGCCTGACGCTGGTGTTCGGCGTGATGGACTTCATCAACCTGGCCCATGGCGTCCAGTACATGGTCGGCGCCTATCTGGTTGCGGCCTTCAGCGCATGGACGGGAAGCTTCGGCTGGGCCCTTCTCCTGGCGCTGCCCACCGCCCTCGCCTTCGGGCTCCTTCTTGAGGCGCTAATCTTCCGGCATCTTTACGACCGGGACCATCTCGATCAGGTGCTCGCCACCTTCGGGGTGATCCTGTTCCTGAACCAGGGCGTGAAGTTCGTCTGGGGCGCGGCCCCCCTGTCCGTCCCGGTGCCCGAGATTCTTTCCGGCTCGGTGCAGATCGCCGATGGTCTGCTCTATCCCGTCTATCGCCTCGCCATCATCGCGGCAGGCCTCTTCGTGGCCGGGCTACTCTACGTGCTCGTCAGCCACACCCGGATCGGCATGCTGGTGCGGGCAGGCGCGACGAATGCCGAGATGGTCTCGGCGCTTGGGGTCAACATCCGGCGACTGTTCATGATCGTGTTCGGCTTCGGCGCGATGCTGGCCGGCTTCGCCGGGGCCATGGTCGCGCCGATCCTATCGGTGCAGCCGGGCATGGGCGACAACATCCTCATCCTGGCCTTCGTGGTGATCGTGATCGGCGGCATCGGCTCGATCCGCGGGGCGTTCCTCGCCGCCCTCCTGATCGGACTGGTGGACACGGTGGGCCGTTCCTTCGCGCCGAACCTGCTCAGGGTCTTTCTCGATCCCTCCGCCGCCAGCCAGACCGGACGGGCGCTCGCGCCGATGCTGATCTACATCTTCATGGCTGCGGTGCTGTTCTTCCGGCCCTCGGGCCTCTTTCCCGTGAAGCGCTAGGGCGTCGCCATGACCGAACTTGCCGAAAAGCAGTCCGCTCCCGCCGCCCTGCCGTTCCTGCGGTTCGAGCTCGTCCCCATCCTCATCTTCGCGGCGTTCGCCGCGGCGCCGGCCTTCGCATCGGCCTCGGGAGCGGAAGGCTATGTCCTCTCCCTCCTCACCCGCGTGATGATCTTCGGTCTGGCGGCCATGTCGCTCGATCTGATCCTCGGCTACGGGGCCCTCGTGAGCTTCGGCCATGCAGCCTTCTTCGGCATCGGCGCCTACGGCGTCGGCATCCTGGCGAGCCACGGGATCGAGGATGCGCTCATACAGATTCCCGTCGCACTCGCCGCTTCCGCCCTCTTCGCCTTGGTGACAGGGGCCATCTCGCTGCGGACGAAGGGCGTCTATTTCATCATGATCACCCTCGCCTTCGGGCAGATGCTGTTCTTCCTCGCCACGTCGCTGGCGCCCTACGGCGGCGACGACGGCATGACGCTTGCGACCCGCAGCCTCCTCGGCGGCTCCGGCATCCTGGAGAACGACTTCGCGTTCTATTGGGCGACCCTGGTCTGCCTGCTCGCAGCCTATGCACTGTCTCGCGCCATCGTGGCATCGCGGTTCGGGCGCGTTCTGCGCGGAACGCGCGAGAACGCCACCCGCATGGAAGCCATCGGGTTTCAGCCCTTCCGGTACCAGCTCGCCGCCTATGTGATCAGCGGGATGATGGCGGGACTGGCCGGATGCCTGCTGGCGAACCAGGCCGAATTCATAAGCCCCGCCTTCATGACCTGGCAGCGCTCCGGCGAGCTGATCTTCATGGTCGTTCTCGGAGGGCTCGGCTCGCTGCACGGGGCGATCATCGGCGCCGCCGCCTTCCTGCTGCTGGAGGAGTTCCTCCCGGAGATCCTCCATGCCGGCAGCTTCTTCCTCAACGACGACATCCGCTGGCGGCTCACGGAGAACTGGCAGATGGTCTTCGGCCCTCTCCTGATCCTGATCGTGCTGTTCGTCCGGGGCGGGATCATGGGACTTCTGCGGCGGGGGCACCATGGCTGAGACGCTGCTCGACATCCGCCACCTGCGGAAGAACTACGGCGCGCTTGCCGTGACGGACGACGTGAGCCTCGCCGTCGAGAGGGGCGAGCTGCACGCCATCATCGGCCCCAACGGCGCCGGCAAGACCACGCTGATCCACCAGGTTTCCGGGATGTTGGGCTCCAACTCGGGCCAGATCCTCTTCAACGGCGAGGACATCACCCATTGGCCCATGCATGAGCGCGTCCGGCAGGGGCTCGCGCGCTCGTTCCAGATCACCTCGATCCTGCCGGGCTTCTCCGCACTGGAAAACGTGGCGCTCGCGGTCCAGGCCCGCTCCGGCTCCAGCTTCCGCTTCTTCGGCAACGCCGCCCATGAGCGGGACCTGAACGAGCCCGCCATGGAGTGCCTGAATATTGTGGGCCTCGGCCCACGGGCCCAGGTGCCGGCAGGTCTTCTCTCCCATGGCGAGAAACGGCAGCTGGAGCTCGCCATCGCGCTCGCCACGAAACCCAAGCTGCTTCTGCTCGACGAACCCCTCGCCGGCACCGGGCACGACGACTCACAGCGTGTCGTCGAAACCCTGCGACGCCTGAAGGGGCAGACGACGATCGTGCTGATCGAGCACGACATGGATGCGGTCTTCACCCTGGCGGACCGCGTCAGCGTCCTCGTCTATGGCAGGGTCATCGCCACGGATACGCCGGAGCGGATCCGGTCCAATGCGGAGGTGCGCGCCGCCTATCTTGGCGAGGAGGAGGTTGTCTGATGCTCTCGGTTCGGAACCTTCAGGCGTCCTACGGCGCCGCCCAGGTGCTGTTCGACATCTCCCTCGATGTCGGTCCGGGAGAGGTCGTGACCCTGCTCGGACGCAACGGGATGGGCAAGACCACCACCATCCGCTCCATCATGGGGCTGCTGCGCCCGAAAGCTGGCGAGGTCCGCTTCGATGGGGCGGTCGTCACCGGGCAGGCGCCCTACCGGATCGCCCAGACCGGCATCGGCCTCGTTCCGGAAGGGCGCCAGATCTTCCCGACCCTGACGGTGGAGGAAAACCTCGTCGCCACCGCGGCCTCCCGCACCGGACGCCGCTGGACGCTCGATGCGGTCTACGACCTGTTTCCCCGCCTGAAGGAGCGGCGGAGCAATCTGGGCTCCCAGTTATCGGGCGGCGAGCAGCAGATGCTTGCCATCGGCCGGGCCCTGATGACCAATCCCAAGCTCATGATCCTCGACGAGGCCACAGAAGGGCTGGCCCCGCTGATCCGGGCGGAAATCTGGGCCTGCCTCAAGCGCCTCAGAAGCGAGCATCAGTCGATCCTCGTGATCGACAAGAACGTGGATGCCTTGGCGGGCTTCGCCGACCGCCACGTGATCATCGAGAAGGGCCATTCGGTCTGGACGGGCACGAGTGCCGAACTCGCCGCGGATCCTACCCTCAAGGACCGTTATCTCCACGTCTGAGCGGAGCAGCCGACAACATGGCCCATGCCGAGATCGACCTCGAGGCCGAGTACAACAACCGGGCTCGCGTACCGGACCACGGGGTCCATATAGCCGGATGGCAGAGGGACGCCGCCGCCTACCGGGACACGGCCCGCTGCGAACTCGACCTCGCCTATGGTCCCGGCGAGCGCAACCGCCTCGACCTCTTCTACCCGGAAGGCGGCGATGCGGGCGGCCCCATCGTCCTGTTCATCCATGGCGGATATTGGCAGGCCCTCGACAAGTCGACGGCAAGCCACCTCGCCCGTGGCGCCAACAAGCGCGGGCTCACCGTGGCGATGCCGAGCTACAGCCTTGCCCCCGCCGTGAGCCTCCCCGCCATCGTCTCGGAAATCGAGGCGGCGGCCGAGTTCGTCCAGCAGCGAACGGGCCGCCCCCTCGTCGCCTCCGGGCATTCGGCAGGAGGCCATCTGTCGGCCTGCCTCATGGCGCGTCCGGACACCGCGCCGGAACGTCGGATCCGTGCGGCGATGCCGATTTCGGGCCTCTTCGACCTCGTCCCGCTCGTGCCGACATCCATCAACGCCGCGCTCAAGCTGACGGAGCAGGAGGCCCGACGGTTGAGCCCTCTGGAATGGCCAGCTCCGGCCGGGGGCCGTCTCGTGGCCGTGGTCGGCGGGGCGGAGAGCAGCGAATTCCTGCGGCAAAGCCGGACCATCGTAGACGAGTGGGGCAAGGCCGGCGTCACCACCCGCCTCCATGAAATTCCGGGAGCCCACCATTTCGACGTGATCGCCGGACTTGCCGAGCCGAACGACATCCTCGTCAATCTTCTGGTCGAGCTTTCTTCGAACGCCTCCTAGGTGCGGCAATCCCAGCTCCGCTGATGTGGGAACCTCCAGCGGGATAAGGGGTTTTCATTTCGTGTTGCAATGCAACATGCGTCCGCTCGTCCTGTAGACACCGCCGACCGGTCGCATCCAGACTGGGCTGCGTCTGTCCAAGACAGGCGGGTCCATGGCCGGCGTCGCCGTATCGGCCTTCTTCTTTCAACCGAGTGCCAGTTGCGGGTTCCTGCGATGAGAATGCTTGCTCAGGCTTCCATGCCGGCAGCGGCGGAGCCCTTTCTTTTTTGGATTTCGCGAGGGGAAAATGACGACCAACAGGAAGTTCAGCCAGACCAGTCCCGACAAGGTGAACGAGCTTTTCGCCAAGCTGCTCGACACGTCGGACAATGCCGTCAAGACACGTGAAAGACTGTTCGCCGATCTCAAGGAGGAACTCGAACTCCTCGCCAGCCTCCAGGAGCAGCACCTCTTCCCGGTCCTGAGGAAGCACAAGGACATGGAAGATCTCGTGCGCAGCGCCATGAACGACAACGAGGAGACGAGCGCGCTTCTGGAGGAGCTCGACCGCATGCCGAAGGGCAACGGCGAATTCATCAAGAAGCTTGCCGACCTGAGAAAGGTGTTCCAGCAGCACATCCGCGACGACAAGAAGGAGCTCATCCCGGCCGTCCTGAAGGTCTTGAGCGACGAAGAGGTCGAGGCCGTCGTCGAAAAGGTGGAGGATGACCTCGCTGCGGCCGAGGAGATCAGACGCGCCGAGGCCGATCAGCGCCAGACCGTTGCGAAACGTAGCCGCGAGCAGCTCGAAGCCGTCGAGCGGACCACGGAAGACCTCGTTGGTGCCGCACAGGCCGGAATGGAGCGGACCCAGGCCGCCGCGCAGGGCGCTCAGGACATCTTCCGGAGCGGCTTCGGCGCAGCCTCCGAGCTGATGCAGCTCTACAGCCTGCCCATGCGCGGCGGGCAGGATCTGACGGGACGGACCTCGCAGAATGTCTGGGCGGCCGTGGAGTCGGGCTCGGTACTCGCACGCGGGCTTCAGGACGTCTCCCAGGAGTGGGTCGGACTGGCACAGGAGCGCCTGCAGAAGAACATCGACGGGCTGAGCAGCCTTTCCCGCTGCCGGACCTTAAGTGAACTCTTCGAGGCGCAGAGCGCATTGATGCGGAATAACATGACCCAGATGCTCGATAACAGCCGGCGCATCGTGGAGCTCTCCTCCCGCATCGCCAACGAGGCATCGCGCATCATGACGGTCGAGGCGGAGAGCCGCTCGAAGGGATCCGGCCGGGCCGCCTGACCCGGCGCTCCAGGACAAAAAAAAGGGCGCCCTCGTTCGGGCGCCCAAGACTCCGTCCTTCATGGGGCAGAAAAAGGCCGGAGGTATTCTGTCACCGTGCTACACCAGCCGTTGTGCCTTGTCTCTTCGGAAACTTCCTACGTAGGAAACCCTATCCCGAAGAGTTTCCTTACCCATTTAAGCCTAGAGACCGGCCCGGCCGGACGCGTTCCCCTTCCTGAGGAGTTCCCGACATGGATGCTCATCCCGCAATCGCCCCCGGCCGAGTCGCCGTCATCACCGGCGCCGCGAGCGGCATCGGTCTTGCGGCCGCGAAGCGCCTGGCCGGTCTCGGAATGCGGGTCTGCCTCGCGGATCGTGACGGAGCCGTCCTGAGGCAATCTGCCGATGAGGTCGCCGAAGCCGTGGGCGGGGCCGGAAAGGTTCTCGCGGTAGAAACCGATGTCGGTCGGGCGGAGGACTTCGAACGCCTGAGGGACGAGGTCGTCGGCGCCTTCGGCGAGGTTGCGTTCCTGATGAACAATGCCGGCACGGAGGGCGGCGGCCAGCTCTTCGGCGACCCTCAGCGCTGGCGCGCCATTCTCGACACAAATCTCTGGGGCGTCATCAACGGAATCCAGGCCTTCGCGCCCATCATGATGGAACAGGGCACACCCTGCGCCATCGTCAACACCGGCTCGAAACAGGGCATCACGACTCCGCCCGGCGACACGGCCTACAACGTCTCGAAGGCCGGGGTGAAGGTCGTCACCGAGGCGCTGTCGCACGAGTTGCGCACGAGGCCCGGCTGCCGGGTGACTGCGCACCTCCTGATCCCCGGCTTCGTCTATACGGGCTTCACCAGGGCCAGAGGGGTGACCGAGAAGCCTCCCGGTGCCTGGGCGCCCGAGCAGGTGATCGATGCTCTCCTGAGCGGGATGGCGCAGGGCGACTTCTATATCCTCTGCCCGGACAACGAGACCACGCCCGAGATGGACCGCAAGCGCATTCGCTGGGCGGCCGAGGACCTCATCCGGAACCGCCCCGCCCTCTCCCGTTGGCATCCGGATTACAAGGACGCTTTCGCCCGCTTCATGGACAGTCCGGAGGACTGAGACGCAGCGAAGCGGACGACCATGGCGAAATCCCTCGACGACATTTTTTCGCGACTGGAGACCTCCGCCTTCCGACGGCGTTTCAGATTGTCGGGACGCGAGCGCGCCTATCTGGAGACGCGGGGAATGGAGACGGTGCTCGCCCATGCGGGCGATTTCGTTCTCCGCCGGCTCGCCCCTGCGGAACCGGCGAACGACGGCAAGCAGACCCCGTTCAAGGGACATCCGGTCTTCATCGCCCAGCATGCCACCGCGACATGCTGCCGTGGCTGCCTGTCCAAGTGGCATGGCATCCCCGCCGGCCGGCCCCTGACGGAGGACGAACAGCGTCACGTAGTCGAGGCCATCGGCCGATGGCTCGAACGTCAATCGTCCTGACGTCCCGCGCGACGTATCACACGAAACCGAAGCCCTTCTTCTCCGCCCGCTCCACATCCGGCGTCACGGCTTCGGCGGAGGCCTTCCAGAGATTGATCTCGCCCTCGGCGGCGTAGCGGTCGATCTCGGCCAGCTCCTCGGCGGTGAAGTCGAGCCGTTCGAGAGCCGTAAGGGAATCGTCGAGTTGCTCCACGTTGCGCGCCCCGATGAGCGCCGAAGTCACCCGCGGATCCCGCAGCACCCAGGCAATCGCCATCTGGGCGAGCGTCTGCCCTCGCCGCTGGGCGATCTCGTTCAAGCCTCTCACCCGCTCGATATTCTCCGGCGTCAGCAGCCTCTCCGACAAGGAGCCGCCACGGGTGGCGCGCGAGCCCTCCGGCACGCCGTTCAGGTATTTCGTCGTCAACATGCCCTGCGCCAGCGGCGAGAAGGCGATGCAGCCGACTCCGAGACCGTCGATAGTGTCGAGGAGCTCGCCTTCGATCCAGCGGTTCAGGAGCGAATAGGACGGCTGGTGGATGAGGCAGGGCGTTCCGAGTTCGCGCAGGATGCGCACCGCGCGGGCGGTCATCTCGGCGGAGTAGGAGGAGATCCCGACATAGAGCGCCTTGCCCTGGCGCACGACCGTGTCGAGTGCGCCCATGGTCTCTTCGAGGGGTGTCGTCGGGTCGACTCGGTGGGAATAGAAGATGTCCACGTAATCGAGCCCCATCCGCCGCAGGCTCTGATCGAGGCTCGAGATCAGATACTTGCGCGAGCCCCACTCCCCGTAGGGACCCGGCCACATGCGGTATCCCGCCTTGGTGGAGATGATCATCTCGTCCCGGTACGGCTTGAAGTCGGTGGTGAGGATGCGCCCGAAATTCTCCTCCGCCGAGCCGGGAATGGGACCGTAATTGTTCGCCAGATCGAAATGGGTGATGCCACGGTCGAAGGCGCGCCGCAGGATGGCGCGACCGGTCTCGAACACATCGACGCTGCCGAAATTCTGCCAGAGCCCGAGGGAAATGGCCGGAAGATCGAGGCCGCTGCGCCCGCAGCGGCGATAGGCCATTCGATTGTAGCGATCGTCATCGGCGATATAGGACATCGTCCACCTGTTCCTTATGCGCGCAGCAGCCGCCGCCCGGCCGGGACCGGATGCGGAGGCATCACGCGCTCTGTCGTTTCCGAAATGCTAAGCATCGCGGAGGGGTTTGCAAGGCCCGAAGCTCCGCAGGAAACGCCGCTCCAGAAGCCACGCCACACAGTTTCACTTCCACGGCTCCCGCGGCATCTTGCGGATTGCTCGCCGTCACCATGGCCGTTTTTCGGATCCGCCGACTGGACAGATCCAGGGAGAGAACATCAAACTGCCTGACGAACGGGCTGTTCCGGATCGCCCACGACGATCCGGCATCGAGGGGAAATCGCGCCCTGTGATTGTCGACTCCCACCAGCATTTCTGGTCGCTGGACGCACCCTGGTTCGACTGGCCGACGCCGGACCTCGCCGCAATCTACAGGGACTACGCCCCCGCAGACCTTGCGCCGGAGATCGAGGCCGCCGGCGTGTCCGGCACCGTCCTCGTGCAGGCCGCGCCGCATCTGGCGGAAACGCATTACCTGCTCGACATCGCGCAGCGCACACCCTTCGTCGGTGCCGTGGTCGGGTGGGTCGACCTCGAACGAAGCGATCAAGTCGACGAGTTGAACCGTCTCGCGGAGCACCCGAAGTTCCGCGGCATCCGCCCGATGCTCCAGGCGATCCCCGATACGGAGTGGATGCTTCGCCCCGATCTGGAGCCCTGCCTGACCGCCGCCGAGGAGCTCGGCCTCACCTTCGACGCCCTTGTGAAGCCTCCGCATCTCGAGGCCCTCGCCGCCTTCGCTGACCGCTACCCCAACCTGCCCATCGTCGTGGACCATGGCGCAAAGCCCGAAATCGCCAGGGGAGCGGATGGATTTCGAGACTGGGCGCCGCAGATTGCAGCTCTCGCCCGGCGTCCGCAGGTCTTCTGCAAGCTTTCCGGTCTGCTGACCGAGGCTGGAGACCGGACGGCGGACGACGACCTGCGGCCGTTCGCGGAGCATCTGATCGAGACGTTCGGACCGGAGCGGCTGATGTGGGGTTCGGACTGGCCCGTTCTCGACCTTGCTGCACCCTATGCGCAATGGTTCGCAACCGTGCAGAGATTCGTCGCGCCGCTTTCCGACGGCGAGCAGAGTTCTATCTTGGGCGAGACCGCTCGCCGCTTCTATCGCTTCTGACGGGGGACAGGCCATGAGCATCGTTGAGGAGCCCACTACATGAAGCGGCGCAGGATCGGCGAGACGTCCGCCGAAGTGACGGAGATCGGCTTCGGGGGAGCCGCCATAGGAGGGCTCTACCGGGCAGTCTCCCGCCAACAATCCGAGGATACGATCGCGGCCGCCTGGGATGCGGGCATCCGGTACTTCGATACGGCACCGTTCTACGGCTTCGGCCTGTCCGAGCGCAGGATGGGGGATTTCCTGCGCGAGAAGCCGCGGGATTCCTACGTGCTCTCCACCAAGGTCGGCCGGATTCTGACGCCGGTCCAGGAGGATCGGGTGCCCGACCACGGCTACGTGGAGCCCCTGCCCTTCAGGGTGGACTACGACTACACCTATGACGGGATCATGCGCTCGGTCGATTTCAGTCTGGCGCGCCTGGGGCTCAACCGGATCGATGTTCTCCTGGTCCACGACATCGGCGCCTATACCCATGGCGCCGACGCCAATCAGAAGCATTTCCGCGATCTGATGGAGGGAGGCCTCCGGGCGCTGGAGAACCTCAAGAGCGGCGGCGCCATTTCTGCCTTCGGCCTCGGGGTCAACGAGGTCGAGATCTGCCTCGACGTGATGTCCCGGGCCTCGATAGACTGCATCCTGCTGGCCGGCCGCTACACGCTTCTGGACCGCGCCGCGGTCGGCGAGCTTCTTCCGCTATGCGAAGAGGCGAAAACCTCCCTGATCGTGGGCGGCGTGTTCAATTCGGGAATTCTCGCCACCGGCCCTGTCCCCGGCGCCCATTTCGACTACGGTCCTGCAAGCGAGGACATTCTCGACCGCGTCGCGCGGATGGAGAAGATCGCCGGACGGCACGGGATTCCCCTTGCTGCGGCGGCGCTGCAATATCCGCTGCGCGATCCGCGAGTGGCGACCGTCCTGATCGGGACCGCCAAACCTTCCAGCCTGGAGCGCAATCTTGCTAATCTGGCGTTACCGGTGCCGGAGGAGGCCTGGCCCGCCTTCGACGCCATTGCAATGAACAGGTAGATGGAGTTCCTGCATGCTTCGCGGCATACACCCCCTGCTCGGTCCCGACCTCCTCCACGCCCTCCGCTGCCTGGGCCATGGGGACGAGGTGGTCATCGCCGATGCGAATTTCCCCTCGCATTCCCTGGGCCCACGCGTGGTCCGGCTGGACGGGATCGATGCGGTTGCGGCGGCAGACGCCATTCTCACCCATCTGCCGCTCGACACCTTTGCCGAGGCCGCAGCCTTCCGCATGGCCGTGGTGGGCGACCCGGAGGCGGTGCCTCCGATCTGCCAGAGCTTCGCCGAACTCGTGCGCAACCTCGCGGGCCCGTTCGACATCGTGGCGCTCGAACGCTTCGCCTTCTATGAGCGGGCCCGCCAGGCCTGCTTCATCGTCGCGACGGGAGAAAGGAGGCTGTACGGCAATCTCATTCTCAAGACCGGTGTTCTTCCGCTCGAATAAACCCTTGCCGCCATCGTCGGCGGAACTAGGTGGAAGAGAGAACGGTGCGCGAGAATCCAGCGCCCGACAACCGATGCCGTCTCGGCGGAACAGCATTCCTTTGCGTCATTACGCTAGGAATTCCAAAATCTTTGGGCACAGCCGGCAGACAACAAGCGCATCCAGCAGCCGTTCATCTCCTGTTCTCGCATCTCAATACTTTCGTGTCCCCATGCTTTCCGGAAGCAACAGGTGACATACTACTGAAGGCTGTGCTTATATGACCTCAATACCAGTGCAAGCGTACTAACTCTCAACAGGCTCTGAAGAGTCGGCTCAAGGGAGGAGTTCAGGGTGTCACTTCTGGTATTGGAGGATATCGGCAAGGAGTTCGGCGCCATCCGGGCCTTGTCGAATGTCAATCTCAGAATCGAACCGGGCGAGGTCGTCGGCCTGATGGGCGACAACGGCGCCGGGAAATCGACGCTCGTGAAGATCATCGCGGGCAATTTCCGTCCGTCCCACGGCCGGATGCTGTTCCAGGACCGGGAGGTTCACTTCTCAAGACCCGTGGACGCCCGCCAGGTGGGGATCGAGGTCGTTTATCAGGATCTGGCTCTCGCCGACAATCTGACGGCATCGGCGAACGTCTTCCTCGGACGCGAACTCAAGCGGAAGGTCGGGCCGTTCTCCTTCCTCGATCATGCGGCCATGAACCAGCGCACGGCGGCGCTCTTCCAGGAACTGAAGTCGGAAACCCGGCCGGACGACGTCGTCCGGGCCATGTCGGGCGGTCAGCGTCAGGCCGTTGCCATCGCCCGGACGAGGCTCGCGCAGGCCAAGCTGATCCTCATGGACGAGCCGACGGCGGCGATCTCCGTGCGGCAGGTCGCCGAGGTCCTCGACCTTATCCGCCGGCTGCGCGATGCCGGCATCGCCGTGATCCTGATCTCGCATCGTATGCCGGACGTCTTCTCGGTCTGCGAACGGGTCGTCGTCATGCGGCGCGGCAGCAAGGTGGCCGACAAGCCGGTCAGCCAGTCCAGCCCGGAGGAAGTCACCGCGCTGATCACGGGTGCCAAGGAGGCTGCCTGATGAACGATGTCTCTCCCGCCGCCCGCTCGACGGCCGAAACAGGCGACTTCGCCAATGTGGGCCGGACCGAATGGTGGCGCCGCGGCTTCTTTGCGAGCCAGACCGCCTATGTGGCGGTCGCGCTCATCGCGATCATGGTCGTCATGTCGTTTCTCAGCCCGGCCTTTCTGAGTTCCGGCAACCTCGCCAACGTCGCCAAGAACTTCTCCTTCGTCGGCATCGTCACCCTCGGCGTCACCCTCGTGATCATCACGGGCGGAATCGATCTTTCCGTCGGCTCGACCATGGCGCTGGCGGCGATCACCTGCGCCATCGTCATGCAGAAGGTGAGCGGCACCGGATTGGATGCCATCCCGCTCGCCGGGATGATCGTGTCCCTGGCCGCGGGTCTCGGCGCCGCGGTGCTGATCGGGCTCGCCAACGGGCTTCTCATCGCCAGGGTCGGCTTGTCGCCCTTCGTCACCACGCTCGGAATGCTCTCCATCGTGCGAGGGCTCGCCTATGCGGTGACCGAAGGACGGGGGCAGGCGCCGACGGGCCCCGACGTGAACACGTTCTACGAGATCACGGACGGCAACATCGCCGGCGTTCCGGTGGCGGTGATCTACCTCCTCGTTCTCGCGGGCATCCTGAGCCTCGTCCTGCATCACACCGCTTTCGGCCGGCATGTCTTCGCCCTTGGCGGGAACGAGAAGGCGGCGGCCCTCACGGGCATCTCGGTCGAGCGCGTGAAGGTGGGGGTCTACGTCCTCTCGTCTCTCTCTGCGGGCTTCGCCGGCATTCTCATGGTGGGGTGGCTGGGCTCCGCCCCGGCCAACCTGGCCACCGGATACGAGCTGACCATCATCGCCGCGGCGGTCATCGGCGGTGCCAACCTGACGGGCGGCATGGGCGGACCTGCGGGAGCGGTCATAGGCGCGCTCCTCATCGAAGTCATCCGCAATGGTCTCGTTCTCGCGGGGATTAACGCCTATTGGCAGATCGTCCTCGTGGGCGCGATCATTATCCTCGCAGTCCTCGTCGACCGCCTGCGGACCATGAGAATGACGCCTTGAGTCACAATCTTCCCTCGGAGCCGTCCGCCCGAGGCCAGACAGAAACCGGCCATGAGGGCCGACCATCAGACCCCGGCGAACGGGGCATCGATCAACCAGGAGGAAAGCATGATGAAACGACTGATCCTCGCCGCGGCAGCAGCAGCCCTTACGCTCGCCATGCCTGCGGCAGCTCAGCAGAACTATCGCTTCGCCATCGTTCCCAAGGCGATGAACAACCCCTATTTCGATCTGTCGCGGGACGGCTGCATGAAGCGGGCCAAGGAACTCGGCAACATCGAATGCATCTACAAGGGCCCTGTCGAGCACGAGCCCGCGAGCCAGGCCCAGATCATTCAGGATCTCATCAGCCAGAACGTGGACGGGATCGCCATCTCGGTCGCGGACGCCGCGGCAGCCGTGCGCGTGATCAAGTCCGCCCGCGATGCCGGGATTCCGGTCATCACCTTCGATGCCGATGCGCCGAACTCCGCCCGGCAGGCCCATGTGGGCACGGACAACCGCGCCATGGGCCGAGCCCTTGGCGAGGAGCTGCTGAAGATCCGGCCGGAAGGCGGGAAATACGCGATGATCTCGGGCGGCCCCGCCGCCGCAAATCTCAAGGAGCGCGTCGAAGGCGTGCGCGATGCTCTCAAAGGCTCGAAGTGGACCGAAATCTCCGGTTCGCCGACCTACTCCAACGACGACCTGGCCCTTTCGGTCCAGCAGATGCAGGACCTCAAGACCGCCAATCCGGATCTCGCCGCCATCATCCCCGTCGGCGGCTGGCCCATGTTCGTTCCCGAGGCCTACAAGAGCTTCGTGAACAAGTACAAGTCCGAAATGGATCAGGGCAAGTTCGCCCTCGTCGTGGCCGATACCCTGGACGTGCAGCTCCAGCTGCTCCGCGACGGATATGCCAATGCCCTGGTCGGTCAGCGGCCCTACGAGATGGGCGAAAAGGCCATGGACATCCTGCTCAAGCTCAAGAAGGGCGAGAAGGTCGACGATATCGTCTATGCCGGCATCGACCGGGTGACGAAGGAGAACGTGGACGAAATGCTGAAGAAGAAGTGAGCGGCGGACGCACGAAACCGATCGGGGAGGCTACGGCCTCCCCGGCATCCGGGTCTGAAGGCCCGTCGGAACGCGGCCATGGACCGGATCGATGGAATAGCCCGATGGCTGGCGGCGAATGCGGCCTGCCGGTCCGTCGAGGACCTGTTCAGCACCTTCTGCGAGGAGATCGTTCGCCATGACCTGCCGGTCTGGCGTGCCTCCATGGGCCTTGAGGTCCTGCACCCGGAAGTCAGCGGCTGGCTGCATGTCTGGACGAGCGAGACCGTGTCGATCCGGGAATCGGTACGGGCGACCGCCGCCGTTTCGCCCTCCTATCTGAACAGCCCCACCCGGGTGGTCGACGAGACGGAACGTCCGTTCCGCCGCCTGCTCGACACCCCCTGCCCCGACATGCCGCTCCTCGAGGAGCTACGCCTCCTCGGAGGAACGGATTACGTGATGTTTCCGCTGCCGTTCCTGGAGCGGACACGGACGGCCGTCATCGCTTTTGCGACCCAGCGGCAAGGCGGGTTCACGCCTGCCGAAATCGAGGCTCTGGAATTCGCCGCGATTCTCCTCAGCCCCTCCATCGAACGCCACGTGCTGCGCCGCATCGCGGTCGACCTGCTCGACACCTATGTCGGTCCGCGCACCGGCCGCCGGATCATCGAAGGCGGCGTCGACCGCGGGGCCGTGGAGCTGATCGAGGCCGCCCTGTGGTTCACCGACCTGAGGGGCTTCACCCGCCTGTCGGAGGAGGTTCCGATCGACGATGTTCTCGGCACCCTGAATGCCTGGTTCGGCATCGTCGGCGACGTGGTCGAGGCCCATGGAGGCGAGGTTCTGAAATTCATCGGCGATGCGGTGCTCGCGATCTTTCCCACTACTTCCGAGCGGAGCCGAAAAGCCGCCTGCCGCGATGCCATGGCCGCCGCACGGGCATTCTGCGACAGGGTGGACGCGGAGAACATGGTACGGGCGGGAAGCGGCAAAACGGAACTCAACTTCGGTCTGGCCCTTCATTACGGCGAAGTGGCCTATGGCAATGTCGGCGCACCGAGGCGCTTGGACTTCACGGTCATCGGCCCCGCCGTGAACCGGGCAAGCCGCCTGCAGGATCTGGCGAAGAAGCTCGGATACCGGGTTCTCGTCTCCAGGGCCTGCGCGCGGGAGATCGACGTTCCGCTCGTCGATCTGGGCCGGCATGATCTGCGGGACGTGGCGCATCCGCAGCGCGTGTTCACCCTTCCCTGAGGCGCGACCGGGCTCCGCAACCCGGACAACCTTGGCAATGGCCATCCCCGCGAGGGGACCATAGACCGCGCCCCGCCCCTATTGCGGGGGCAGGACGCCTGCGATAATCGAGCCTTTGCTACGTTCCGGTGGAATGGGAATATTGGCGCTCTGCTCGGCAGCCGGAGATTTGCGGACGGGTCCATCCGCTCAGGAGAGCTTTTTTGACTGAATCGGCCTCAACCTCCACGTCCCCTCTCGGCAGGGATGTCAGTTTCGAGCTCCTGATCGACGCCGTGACGGATTTCGCGATCTACATGCTCGATACCGAGGGCCGGGTCACCAGCTGGAATGCGGGGGCGGAGCGCATCAAGGGCTGGCGCGAGGACGAGATCCTGGGCCGCCACTTCTCCGTGTTCTACCCGCCCGAGGATGCGGCGGCCGGCAGGCCGGAGCAGGCCCTGAGGACGGTGGAGCAGACCGGCCGCTACGAGGAGCAGGCTCCGCGGATCCGCAAGGACGGCTCCGTCTTCATGGCCCACGTCACCCTCACCCCCCTGCGCGACGCATCGGGCAAGCTGCACGGCTACGCCAAGGTGACGCGCGACATCACCGAGCGGGTCGCGGCCGAGGAGGCCCTGAAGGCCCGGGAGGCGCACCTGCGTTCGATCCTCGAAACCGTGCCCGACGCGATGATCGTCATCGACGAGCAGGCCAGGATCCAGTCCTTCAGCGTCGCCGCCGAGCGCCTGTTCGGCTGCACCGCGGAAGAGGTGATCGGCGAGAACATCAAGATTCTGATGCCCGAGCCCTACCGGGATCAGCATGACGGCTACATGCAGCGGTATCTCTCCACGGGCGAGCGCCGCATCATCGGCATCGGGCGCGTGGTCGTGGGCCAGCGCAAGGACGGATCGACCTTCCCCATCGAGCTCGCCGTCGGCGAGATGCGCTCAGGGGGGCAGCGTTATTTCACCGGGTTCATCCGCGACCTGACCGAGAGCCAGCGGACGGAGGCGCGCCTGCAGGAGCTTCAATCCGAGCTGGTGCACATGTCCCGTTTCACGGCGCTCGGCGAAATGGCCTCGACCCTGGCGCACGAGATCAACCAGCCCCTGACGGCCATCGCCAACTACCTGAAAGGGTGCCGGCGCCTGCTGGAACAGAGCAAGGACGAGCATGCCCCCATGCTGCGCGACGCCGTCAGCCAGGCGGCCGATCAGGCGCTGCGGGCGGGCCGGGTCATCCGGCATCTGCGCGAGTTCGTCTCCCGAGGGGAGAGCGGGCGCCATATCGAAAGCCTGCCGAAGCTCATCCAGGAGGCGAGCGCCCTCGCCCTGGTGGGCGCCAAGGAGAAGGGCGTGCGGGTCTCCTACCGCTTCGACCAGGATGCCGAGCTCGTCCTGGCGGATCGTATCCAGATCCAGCAGGTCCTGCTCAACCTGATCCGGAACGCCATCGAGGCGATGCAGGACTCCACCCGCCGCGAACTCGTCGTCGCCACGGCCCTCCCGGAGAACGACGGAATGGTCGAAATCAGCGTGGCCGATACGGGGCCGGGCATCGCGCCCGAGATTACCGAGCAGCTGTTCCAGCCCTTCGTGACGACCAAGAAGAACGGCATGGGAGTCGGCTTGTCGATCTGCCGGACCATCGTCGAGGCTCATGGCGGCAGGATCTGGGTCGAATCGCGGACCGGCGAGGGAACCACGTTCAGGTTCACCCTGCGGATGGTGAAGGAGGAGGAGTTGGCGAATGCGGAATGATGGGATCGTACACGTGGTGGACGACGACGTGGCCGTCCGCCAGTCTCTGTCCTTCCTGCTCGCGACGGTGGGCCTGCCGGTCCGGCTCCACGAATCCGCGGTGTCGTTCCTGGACAGCGTGACGGAGCCTGTGGCCGGCTGCATCGTCACCGATGTCCGCATGCCGGAAGTCGATGGGATCGAATTCCTGCGCCGCCTGAAATCCCGCGGGTTCTCGGTGCCGGTCATCGTCATGACCGGGCACGCGGACGTGCCTCTCGCCGTCGAGGCCATGAAGCAGGGTGCCGTGGATTTCATCGAGAAACCCTTCGACGACGACCTCTTCCTGGCGGCCGTGCGCTCCGCGCTGGACCTGCAGGAGCAGAACGCCGAACGGACCAGCCAGACCGCCGAGGTCCAGGGACGCATCGATTCCCTCTCCGAGCGGGAGCGACAGGTTCTCGACGGCCTCGTCGCCGGCAAGGCGAACAAGGTCATCGCCTACGATCTCGGCATCAGCCCCCGGACGGTCGAGATCTATCGGGCCAACGTCATGGGCAAGATGCAGGCGTCCAGCCTCTCCGAACTCGTCCGGATGGCGCTGCTGGCCGGGAACCTCAAGGACGTATGATCCCTTAGGGATTTCTCCCGATAACGGGAATTCCAGATTTTGAGGGGGATCAATTCCCCCGGCCGGAGGATCGGGTACACCGGGACCGTTGCTCACAAGCCCTATTGCAAGGTCCGCCATGTCCTCCCGAACGGGATCCGTCCTCATCGTCGACGACGATGCCGCGGTCCGCAACTCGCTCAAGTTCGCCCTCGGGATCGAGGGAATCGACGTACGCCTCTACGGCAGCGGCGTGGAGCTTCTGGCGGACGCGGACCTGCCGGAGCACGGCTGTCTCGTGGTGGACTACCAGATGCCGTCCATCAACGGCATTCAGCTCGTCGACATCCTCCGGGACCGCCACCGAAGCTACCCGACCATCCTGATCTCCGGCCATGTCAGCGAGGACGTGAGGGAGCGCGCGGCCGTGGCGGGCATCCACGAAGTGCTGGAAAAGCCCCTCCTGGACGAGACCCTCGTGAACAGCATCCGCTCCGCCCTGGCCGGCTTCGGCGGGGAAATCGCGGCCGATCTGGCACCGTCCGCGGGCTAAGGGGAATCCCTTAGGGAGCATATCTGAATTTCTGACCGGTCCGTGCGGCGGTACCCATAGCTCAAGGTCAACGACTTGAGACGACGAGGGCACGATGCACACCACGGTCACGATCAATACCCCCAATCCGGCCGCTGCGATCATCGCCCGGGCTCCCCAGCCGGCCCGCTCCACGGCAGACACCTCCACGCAGGCCATCAGCTCGATCCGGTCCTACACCAAGGACGACGAGATCTTCTCCGAGGGCGACCGCGCCGCCTATTTCTACAAGGTCGTCTCCGGCGTCGTCCGCACCTCCAAGCTCCTGAGCGACGGACGCCGCCAGATCGACGCGTTCCATCTGGCCGGCGACATCTTCGGCATCGAGACGGGCGACGAATACCGCTTCAGCGCCGAAGCCGTCGGGGATGCGGTGGTGATGGCCTATCGCCGGTGCAGCCTGGAAACCCTGGCCGCCAGCGACAGCCAGTTCGCCCAGCAATTCGTGAAGGGCATGATGCGCTCCCTCGAGCGGGCCCAGGACCACATGCTCCTGCTCGGCCGCAAGACAGCCCTGGAAAAGATCGCCTCCTTCCTTCTCGACATGGCGGACCGCGCCTCCGATAGCGAAGGCGCCATCGATCTCCCCATGTCCCGGGCCGACATCGCCGATCACCTCGGCCTGACGATCGAGACCGTGTCGCGCTCCCTGACGCAGCTCGAGCGGGAGGCCGTGATCAAGCTTCCGGCAACCCGCCGCATCGTCCTCAACAACAAGGCCGCCCTGCGCCGCCTCAACGCCTGATCCCATCGAGCAGGCAGCCTATCACCAGGAGGGAACCCATGACCAAGCCACTGAACAACATGAAGAACGTTCTCATCGGATTCACCGAGGACGAAGAGGCCCCGTCCGCAGCGCTGAGCTACGGCCTCTCGCTGGCCCGCGAGTCGGGCGCGCATGTCACGGCCCTCTCGGCCTCCGTCAAGCTCGCGCTGACCCATTCGGTCGTCAGCGATATGGCGTCGGGGCTCGTGGCCGCCGAGAACCAGCGGGTGCGCGAACTCGCCGAAGCCGCAGCCGAAAGCGCACGTCAGAAAGCAATGATCGAGGGAATCCCCTGCTCGGTCGAAGCGGTTCAGCTGCGCTACGCCGAGCTTGTGGAGACGTTCTCCTCGCTCTGCAGGGTGCATGACCTCGCCGTGGCCGATGCCGATGCCGACATGCTCACGGTGGACCGTTCGCTCATCGAGCAGGCCCTGTTCTCCAGCGGGCGCCCGGTGATCGTGGTGCCGCGCGGTACGGACACCTTCAAGGCGGAGCGGATCATCGTCGCCTGGGACGGCAGCGCGAAGGCCGCCCGCGCCCTCAACGACGCCCTGCCCTTCCTCAAGCACGCCCAAACCGTCGAGATCGTCTGCGTGTCCGGTGAGAAGGACCTGTCGAGGGCCGTTCCGGGGGCGGAGATCGCTCCGCATCTGATCCGCCACGGCGTGCAGGTCACGGTCACGGAACTCACGGCCCAGAACGGTGACGCCGCAGAAACCCTGCGCAACCATGCGAAGCTGACCCGGGCCGACATGATCGTGATGGGCGCCTTCGTCCATTCGCGCCTGCGCCAGATGGTGCTCGGCGGCGTGACGCAGTCGCTCCTCAAGGAAGCGCCGGTCCCGCTCTTCCTCTCCTACTGAGCTGTCTCCGCCAAATCCGAACCCCTCCCTCCAGGAGGGGTTTGCGCATTCGCGCAAGCGGCGAACGCCAAACAATCATCAAAGTGTCGCAGCATCCTATCACATGAGAAGGCCCTAGCCGTTCAAGAACAACAAATCCGCGGAGGAAGCGCATGGCTGTCCATCTTGAACATTTCCGGTACCGAGCGAGACTGAGCGACGATCCTTTCTATCCCGAAGACATCCAGCCGCGGCTGCAATCGATACTGGCCAGCCTGGCAGATATCGACTTCGCCCATGAGAAGAGCATCGAATCGATCCGGCACAGCTTGGCCGACGAAGCCCAGAAGCGCGAGCTGATCGCGGTGCTCAGGAGACGCCACCAGGAGCGCCGCGCTCCTTACGTGCGCGAACTTGCGGAGCTGAAGAGCAGGATCGAGGCGATCTTCGCCTAGCCCCGGATCGATGCCCTGCCCTGCCCTGCCCGAAGGGCGAGAGCCCAAGCCGGCGCTCCGTCCTTCGGTTTTCCGGTGCGTAGCGCTCCTTCTGCGGACTCCCATTCCTGAAGGACGGAACCGGACCATCCACGCGGAAATTTCGCTAGGGATGGCTTTGGCCGGACGGCTGCGGTTGATCGGGCACCGGGAGCTTGATCTTCTCGGGGGTCCGCGCCCAGGAGACGATCAAGGTCCTCCGTCCATTGAAGGGTTTCGCGAAAGGAGCTTCAAGAAGATGCATGATGTCGATACCGCCGAAGCCCATCTGAATTCTCCATCCTACCGGCTTGCCGCTCTCGATCAGGACTTCCTGCTGGGGGATTCCATGCGCGGCGTCCGGTTCCAGCTGGAATACGCCAAGCCCGAGGAGCACCTGCGGACCTGGGGCATCCGGTCGACCATCGTGGCCTTCGGAAGCGCCCGCGTGCGGGAGAACGGCCCGGGGCAGCACCCCTTCTGGTACAACGAAGCCCGGAAGTTCGGGGCCATCGCGTCGGAGCGCGGCGGCGCCCTGAAGCCGGTCAACGGCATCCGCGACAACGTCATTGCCACGGGCGGAGGTCCGGGCCTCATGGAAGCCGCCAACAGGGGGGCGCACGATGTCGGCGCCCCGTCCATCGGCTTCAACATCACCCTGCCGCACGAGCAGGAGCCCAACCGCTACTCCACGCCGGATCTGACGTTCCGGTTCCACTACTTCGCCATGCGCAAGATGCATCTGGCCATGAGGGCGAACGCCCTCGTGGTGTTCCCCGGCGGTTTCGGGACGCTCGACGAACTCTTCGAGCTTCTCACCCTTCGTCAGACCGGCAAGGCCCCGCCGCTTCCGATCGTGCTTTTCGACAAGAAGTACTGGCGCTCCATCATCAAGTTCGACGTGCTTCTCGAACACGGGATGGTGAGCGAGAGCGACCGCAAGCTGGTGCACTTCGCCGACACCGCCGAAAATGTCTGGTCCACCCTGATCGACAACGGCCTTATCACCCATCACACCTGATGCGACGGGCTCTCGCCTATTCCTGGACCGACTGGAGATAGGCGAGCAGATCGTTGATCTGCGCCACGTCGAGCTGAAACTCGGGCATGGACGGATGTCCCGTCGTGATGCCTTCGGCGAAGGCCTCCGCCAGGCTTTCGACGGGATACCGGTCCCCGAGGGTCCGAAACGGTGGCGCCTCCGCCAGCGGGCTCTCGCCGAAACGGCCGATGGCATGGCACTGGGCGCAGTGGACCTGCGCGAAGGTCAGCCCCCGCTGGACGCGGCCCTCCTGAGCAAGAGCCGATTGCAGGCTCAGGCCCAGGGAGCAGGCGAGAAGAACGGAGCGCCACGGGATCATCAGGCGTGCTCCTTTTCAGGTTGCTGAGCGCCTCTCACCGCAACCACCTGGAACGTGTGGAGCTTTTCATCCTCGTCCCGGATGGTCACGTACTCGCCCGGCACGAACCGGTGCTTCGCCAAGCGATAGCCTGCCTCGTCATCCGTCGCTCGGTCAAGATCGTAGTCGATCACCCATGTGGCTCCGTCGGCACCGCCCGGACGATGCACCAGGACACCGTGCTGGTCCGCCTCGCCGGCCCAGAAGCGTCTGACGCGGCACTGGGCCCGCTTCTCCCGCCACTCGGCCGGGTCGATCAACCCGTCGGCATCGAGAGGAGCGACGATCTCGTAGCCATGGTGTCGGCTGCCCTCCGGGAATTCCTTGCTGCGGGCCAGATGAAGCGTGATGTGCTGAAGCAATTCTTCCTCCTCCGGACGAAGGCGGACCTGTCTCGCCGCCTCGTCGCGAATTCGGAGCTTAAGTGCGGCAGGTTCCATCTCCTTGATCTCCATCAATCGTGACGGAGATCGGCGCAGATCAGGTCAGGGCCGTCATGTCCATGACGGCGAATTGCCTAGCGCGCCCCGGCTCCCAAGCGGCGCATTCTCTCGAGCCACACCTTCCGCTTGGCCTCGCTCATACCCTCGACAGCGCCGATCAAGGTGTGGCGGTTCGGGCCGATACCCACCAGGGCGAGGATGCTGCGCTTCAGGCTCCTGAGGCTGTGGGCTCCAAAATACCAACGGTACACGAAGGCCGGCATTCCCATGGTCACCACGATGCGGGAGGACTTGCCTTTCAGCACGGTTTTCCAGTTGCCCCCCGGATCCGATGTTCCCGACATGAAGGCCGGACGCAGGGCCTGCTCAAGGAAGCCCTTGAGAAGCGCAGGCATGTCTCCGAGCCACAGGGGATAGATGATGACCAGGTGATCGGCCCGGGCAATCGTGTCCTGGACGCCGGCAATGGCGGGCGGCGGAGACTTCTCCCAGTCGCGCTTCGATCGCAGGAGGGGAAAGTCGAGCTCGGCCACGAGGATCTGACGGACGTCGTGACCGCCCTCTGCCGCCCCTCTGGCGTAGGCCTCCGCCAGAGCATGGCAGAAGTGCCCGCCTCCGGCAGTCGGATGTCCCTGGATGATCACGATGTGCGACATGGCGGCGTTCCGTGGCAAAGGTTGCAGGCCCGTCCGAGGCAGCGACCGGTCTTGGGTGCTGCCCGAAGCGGGTGGCATGACCCATCGTTGGCGGAGGCGCCATGATGTGGATCAACCGGCAGCGGCGACCTCCGGCCTGGATGGACACGGCGGTTCACGGTCGCCATCGTCGCCCGGGAATAACGGCCAAGTTACACATGGTTGAATGAGGATAATGCCGGGCGGCGCTAGAAGGAGGGTCGAGGCGGGTCGTTCCCTCGCTCGTCTCGACGGGGCTCTGCCGGGACTTCCTCCTCGCCGGCAGAGCCCCCTCCTCCTCATGGAACCCAACCAAAGACCGTGACGATGTCGAACCAGCCCCACTGCATGATCGCCGAAGACCAGGCCCTCATCGGCCTCGCCTTGGAAGCCTATCTGGAAGAAGCCGGCTTCAAAGTCTCGGGCCTGTTTCCCACCAACGCGAAGGCCCTGCGCTGGCTGGAGCAAGACACGCCAGACCTGGCGCTCCTCGATGTCATGCTGGGCGATGGCCCATGCCTGCTCCTCGCCCGGGAGCTGAAGCGGCGTTCCGTGCCGTTCGCTGTCTATTCCGCGCTGCCTGCGACCGGAGATCATCCGCCGGAGCTCCTCGATGTCCCGTGGCTGGAGAAGCCTGCAAAGCGGGAGGTTGTCGCACAGACCCTGGAGAATCTCGTCAACGCGAGCAGCTGACGAAGACCGGAGACGCCGGCGCATGACGGCCTGCCATCCGACGATCATGGCGGCGACGCCGCCCTCCGGATCATGGCGTCAGCACAGCCATGATCTCTCTCTATATTGCGGAATATAGTGCATATATTCATTTAACTTATGTTATACCGAAAAAACCAAAGTATTCCGGAACAACCCCTCCTCCGCACCGTTCTTAATTCATGGAAACCAGTTGGAGGTTCTCTATAGGGCGCATAGCGATTTCCTAGTTTCAGCTTGAGACCATGCATATCACTCCCTAGGTTAAGCACTGGCAGGGGTCACACCGTGGCACCCTGCCCTTTTTTCGGGTCGAGTGGCGTGCCGGAAGCTGGAGACGAGGGAGCCGGACGGCAGGATGGATCGATCCTTCGGAAATCGGAAATCGCGGATGTGGATTCTCTACCTCGTCGCCACGGTCATCATCGTCTACGTCGGCCTTATCGCCCTGCTAGCCGTCAACCAGACCAACCTGCTGTTTCCGGCTCGGATGGCGGCAGCCAACCGCCCGGCCCTGCCGAACGCGGCCGAGCGTCTGGAACTTGCCACATCGGACGGAGAGCGCCTCATCGGTGTGCGCCTGAGCCCGCCGGACTCCGCATCCGGAACCGAGCCCCTCCTTCTCGGCTTTGGAGGCAATGCCTGGAACGCCGAGGCGATGGCCCTGTATCTGAGCGGACTGTTCCCCCGCTCCGAGGTCGTCGCGTTCCACTATCGCGGCTACCCGCCGAGTAGCGGCCAGCCGAGCGCGCAGGCCCTGCTCGCGGACTCCACCGCCATTTTCGATCATCTGCAGCAGAACCGGAAACGGCCGGTCATCGCGGTCGGCTTCAGCATCGGGACCGGAGTGGCAGCCCATCTGGCGCGCCACCGGCCGCTCGAAGGCCTCGTCCTGGTCACGCCCTTCGACTCCCTCCAGGCCCTCGCGAAGGCCCATTTCCCTTGGGCTCCCGTAAACCTCTTCCTACGCCACCGCATGTCGCCGGTCGAGGACCTGCGGGGCGTCTCCACACCGACGGCGATGATCGTAGCCGGTCGCGACACCATCGTGCCGGCACGACGCAGCGAACCGTTGCGAGAGGCCATTCCGAATCTGGTTCTCGACCGAACCATCGCTGAAGCCGGGCACAACGACCTCTACGGCAACCCCGAATTCGTCGAAGCGATGCGCGAGGCGCTGGCACGGATGGAAGCAGCCTCGGCGCCGTGAGCGGACCGACATGCAGCCGACGCGGCAACGGCATTTCTCCGGCATCTCATCAGGACGCGAGCGCCGCATCCTGCGGCAGAGAACAGCATATGTTATTTTGAGACGACTACTTGGCTAACGAGGCTGTATCTTTGATTTCTGCAATTACGCCCAGAAAGCCTGCGTTATTCAGAGGACGTTCATTAGCAACGTGCCATACAAAGGCAAATTTTCTGCTCCGGCAACTTGAATTCCGGTTTGGGCCACTATCTCACAAGCTTGTTCCAGCTTGGCCGTCTGCGACGTCCGTAATGCGGGACGGAAGATAACCCCAAATATTTTGGAGCTAACGGATGCCTCATGAAACTTTAAGCATCCTGAGCAGTTTGCCTGCAGTCGATTAATCCCCGGATTTTTCGAGCAATGATGTATTTGCTCGACGGCCAATAGATACCCTGTTGCGTCCTTACGTGCTTATCGGATGGCACCCCGGGGAGATCCTCCGGTCGCCCGGAGCCCGCGAAAACCGGCAGGTTGAGACTGCAACACAAGAGTTCCGAGGAAAGTGGTTGGGAGCGTCGCCTGCGTCTCTGCCAGACGGTCTGCCTTTGGAACGGCATTGCAAGAGTGACTTAGTTTCAACACACAGGGAGCTCACGCTCTTGGCGCCATTCGAACCCAAACCGCTGTTTCTGCACCGTCGAGGCATTGGAACGTCCTATGACGAACCCATCGAGCGCCCCTATGGCGGCTACGATGTCGCCTGGAATGCGCCCGAATGGGACGACAGCCCGGACGAAAAGCTTCGCCCTCTCGTCGTGGATCTTGATGGCACCCTGATCGCCTCCGACCTTCTGATCGAGACGGCCTTTTCCGAGCTGGGGCGGCGTCCGCAGTCGCTGCTCGACATGTGCACCGCACTGTCCAAGGGAAAGGCAGCCCTGAAGCACCGGCTGGCCGAGCCCTGCGAATTCGACCCCAGCACTCTTCCCTACGATCCCGAGGTTCTCGCCATCATCCGGCAGGCGAAGGAGGACGGGCGTCCGGTCTATCTCGCATCCGCCAGCCACCGCCGCCTGGTCGAAGCCGTGGCGGACCATATCGGATTGTTCACCGGCTGGTTCGCCTCCAACGAAACCACCAATCTCGCGGGCGTCATGAAGGCGCAGAAGCTCGTCGAGATCTTCGGCGAGCGCGGCTTCGACTATATCGGTAACGATGCGGCCGACCTGCCGGTATGGGAGAAGGCTGCGAAGGCAATCGCCATCAGGGCTCCGGCCGGGGTGATGCGCCGTCTCGCCAAGGGCACCACGGAGGTCGAGTGCCTGCCCTGCTCCCGCCCCACCTGGCGGACCTGGGCGAAGATGCTGCGGGTGCATCAATATGCCAAGAACGCCCTCGTCTTCGCTCCTCTTCTCACCGCGCATCTCTTCACGGCCGGGGCGGTCATCGAAGCCATCATGGCTTTCATTGCCTTCTCCCTTTGCGCGTCGAGCATCTATATCCTCAACGACCTCGTCGACCTGCAGGACGACCGCTCGCACCGGACCAAGTGCAACCGGCCGCTCGCCAGCGGCGCGGTGCCCCTGCTCCACGGCGTGATGGCCATACCGGTGCTGTTTCTCGGCGCCATAGCCATCGCCTCGGCGGTGTCTCTGCCGTTCCTCGGCGTCCTGCTCGGGTATTTCGCGCTGACGACCGCCTACACCTTCGCGCTCAAGCGCATGATGCTGCTCGACGTCATCACTCTCGCAGGGCTCTATTCGGTCAGGGTGCTCGGCGGCGCGGTGGCTCTCGACATCGCTGTCTCGAAATGGCTCCTCGCCTTCTCGATGATGATCTTCATGTCGCTGGCGCTCATCAAGCGCTTCGTCGAGCTCGCCGCCCGGCGCGACGCGGATCTGCCCGATCCGACGAGCCGAGACTACAAGAACGGCGACCTCGAGATGGTCGCGGCGCTTGCGGCAGCGGCCGGTTTCAACGCAGTCACGATCTTCGCGCTCTATATCTCCAGTACGTCGGTCAACACGCTCTACACGAGGCCTGAAATCCTCTGGCTGGTGGGGCCGCTCCTCATGTACTGGATCGCCCGTGCGTTGATGCTGGCAAATCGGCGGCAGATGGACGATGACCCGGTGGTCTTTGCCCTCAAGGACCGGATCAGCCTCGCCACGATCGGCACGGCCGCCGTCCTGTTCTTCGCGGCCGTCTGATCCCCATGCCGCACCGGGAAACAGAAGAGGGGCTGGAGCAAGCCGGCCCTCCAACCGGTCTCGCCCCGAAAGGTTCGGGGCGATGATGTTCGTGCGCTATGTCCTTTTCGCCGTCATTGCGACCTTGGCCAACCTGGTGACCCAGGAGGCGGTCATCCGCGTTGCGCCGGTCGCGCCGCTCGCCCTGTCGATCTTCATGGGCACGGCCATCGGCTTCGTCCTGAAATACCTCCTCGACAAGAAATGGGTCTTCGACGACGGCTTTCACGGCCACCGCCAGGAATTCCAGAAGATCACCCTCTATGGCACCTTCAGCGTACTCACGACGCTGGTCTTCTGGGGCTTTGAGGTCACATTCTGGATGATCTGGCGCACGGATTTCGCCAAATATACCGGAGCGGTGCTGGGCCTCGCCATCGGGTATGCGGCCAAGTTCGCGCTGGATCGGACCTATGTCTTTAAGGAGAGAGGGGCATGACGGAGCTTGCCGGCTGGGGGCGCTATCCCCGGCATGAATCGGAGGTTCTCAGCCCCGCGACCCCGACGACCCTACCGAAAACGATAGCGGACAAAACCGGTTTCGTCGCACGAGGGAACGGCCGCGCCTACGGTGACGCTGCCATCGGCGAGCGCATCACCGTCTCGACCCGCGGCTTCGACCGCATCCGCGCCTTCGACCGCACGACCGGCCTCATTCGCGTGGAGGCCGGCGTTCTGCTCTCGGACCTGCTGAACATCGTCGTCCCGCTCGGCTTCTTCGTGCCGGTGGTGCCGGGCACCAAGTTCGTGACGATCGGGGGCATGATCGCCTCCGACGTCCACGGCAAGAACCACCACCGGGACGGAGGCTTCGGCGACCATGTCGAAGCGCTCACGCTGTCCCTGCCGGACGGCAGCGTCGTCACCTGCTCGCGGGAGGAGAACGCGGATCTCCTTTCCGCCACCATCGGCGGCATGGGTCTCACGGGGACCATCCTGGAGGCGACCTTCCGGCTCAGGCCCGTCGAGACGGGCTGGATGAAGCAGAAGACCCTCGTGGCCCCCAATCTGGAGAGCGCTCTTGCGGCGCTGCAATCCGTCGACGACGTCACCTATACCGTCGCCTGGATCGATTGCCTGGCCCGCGGCGCCGCCCTCGGCCGCTCCCTGATCTTTGCGGCCGAGCATGCCAAGCCCCGGGACATCGACGTGCTCCGGCCGGGCGCGCCGACCTTCCCGTCCTCCAAGTTCGGGCGCCTGTCCGTGCCCTTCGACCTTCCGGCCGTTACCCTGAACCGGATGTCGGTCTCGGCCTTCAACGAGCTCTATTTCCGGTCGGGTGCGGTCAAGTCGGGCTATCCCTTCCTGGTTCATTGGGATCCGTACTTCTTCCCCCTCGACGGCATCGGGGACTGGAACCGCATCTATGGAAAGCGGGGCTTTCTTCAGTATCAATGCGTCGTCCCGACGGAGAAGGCCGGTCCCGTGCTGGAGCGGATTCTCGATCAGGTCTCCCGCCGGGGAGCGGCGTCGTTCCTCGCGGTCCTGAAGCGCCTCGGCCCCGGCCATGGCGACCTGTCCTTCCCGCTCGATGGGTTCACGCTCACCCTGGACCTGCCGGTCAGCGACGACGTGTTCGCGCTCCTCGACGAGCTCGACCGGGCAGTGGTCGCGGCCGGCGGGCGGCTCTATCTAGCCAAGGACGCCCGGCAATCGCCGGCGACCTTCGAGGCTGGATATCCCGGACTTGCCCGCTTTCGCGAGACACGGCGGGCAATCGGGGCCTCCGGCCGTGTTTCTTCTCGTTTGTCCATGCGGCTTGGTATTTGATGACGTCCTCTAAGTCCCTTCTCCTCCTCGGCGGCACCTCCGATATCGGGCGGGCGGCGGCTCTCCATTTTGCCCTGGCCGGCTGGCAGGTGATGCTGAGCGCCCGCAACGAGGAGGAGGCGCGCCGTAATGCGGACGACATCGCCTCCCGCACCGGCGCCGAGATCACGACGCACCGGCTCGACATTTTGGAAACAGACCGCTTTTCGGACTTCGTCGGCACTCTGCCCCGGCTGCCGGACGTGGTGGTGTGCGTGGTCGGCGAGCTGGGAGACCAGTCGCGGGCGCAGAGCGATCTCGCACACGCCGCCATGGTCATGCGGACGAACTTCGAGGGGCCGGCCCTGCTCCTCGGGCTGCTGGCCGAGCGCTTTCTCGAACGCGGCTCGGGCACGATCATCGGCGTCAGTTCGGTGGCAGGCGACCGAGGGCGCGGTTCGAACTACGTTTACGGCGCAGCGAAGGCCGGTTTCACGGCCTTCCTGTCCGGCCTCCGCAACCGGCTCGCGCCGAAGGGCCTGCGGGTCGTGACGGTAAAGCCGGGATTCGTGCGCACCCGAATGACTGCCGGGATCAAGCTTCCTCCGGTGGTCACTGCCGAGGCGGACGAGGTGGGACGCGCCATTTTCGCCGCAGTCGAAAAGGGCGGTGACGTCATCTATGTCCGCCGCGTCTGGCGTCCGATCATGATGATGATCACCGGCATTCCCGAGCGGGTCTTCAAGCGCCTGCGCCTTTGACGTCCGGGACCAGGAGGATGGGAACGATGTCAGTCTGGACTAGGCGCATCGCACGGGTAGGGCCGCTTCTGCTCGGGCTGGCGGCCGTCTGCGCCCTTCTGCTCGCGCTTCCGGGACAGACGGTCACCACGCGATACGTGAGCGATCTCTTCGTCATCCTCGACAGCGCGCACCGGCTCGTATGGGGGCAGGTGCCCAACCGCGACTTCCACACCGCCCTCGGCCCCCTCACCCACTACATCCCCGCCGCAGGATACTGGCTCTCCGGCTCCCTCGGCGCCGC
>NZ_JBHSBQ010000021.1:0-1571 GCF_042650665.1 Microvirga sp. GCM10011540
CACGACTGCTCCGGCCATAGCTGCAATCCTGATGAGATGCATGCATTCCTCCGTAGATTGATCCGTTCCCGGTGTTTGAACCCAGATCATGCTGCGACAGGTAGAGACTAAGGTGAGAACCTGAATGAGATCCGACGGCCCTCAAGCGAGCGCCCGAGGCGCTCAGGGCCATAGCGCAGCTTAAGCGTCGGCAGGAGCCCACGATCTGTGATGCCAGCTTTCTGCACTTGCCTCGCCTCGGCTGTTCTTGAGATGTGACTGGTGTGACCCGTGTGACCGAGATTGCCGGAAGTGTCTTGGTGTTGCTAACGCACCCGTACTTTCTGGCAATCATGGAAGGCAGCGCATAAGCCTGAGACGTCGAGAAGGGGTTAAGGGGGAGGTTTACCCCCAACGCCGTTTCACCACCCCCACCCTCCGCTGTCGCGGGCGGGGATGAGGTTACGCTTCAGACCGTGGCTGAGGAAACGACGGCGTTCTGTTTGGGATCTCCTGAGGTGTGCTCGGAGGAACCCCCAATGGCTCTCCAGGGCTTGGCACTTCAGGGGGCATGGATGGCGGAATGCCACCAGGTTCCTCATTCCCGGGAAGGCCAGGAGGCCCAGCAGGCGGCAGAACAGGCTCAGGGCTAGGTGCTGGTACGTCAGGCTGCTGTGGATCAGACATGCGGCCCCACCCCTCATTGAGTGCCCGGGGGCGGAACAAAAGGCACATCTTCTGGCGCCGGCCCTTTATGGTCTGCTGGGTTTCCATCTTCCGGAACGGGATCAAGGTCCGGAAGCTCCGGCAGCAGATCGGGCGTACCAGGTTCCTTCGGGGCAGGATTTTCTGGCTTTGACGTTCCTGACATACTGCGCTCCTCCGTTGGCCTGTTCTTTGGCAAACCATTACGCAAGCAGCGGTTCCCTTGAGCCGTTAGCAACCTTAACATCCCTTAGCAGACCGGCCTCACCGATCCGGGCGCAATTCGGAACTGAAGCCGCGAGGAGACGAGCCAATGCATGTATTCGGAGCCTTTGAGTTGGACATCAGGCCGGGAACCCCCGATGACCCGGCAGGCGTCAGAATTGCCCTGCAGAAGGCGGTATTCAATCCGAATGGACGTGTGTTCGTCACTCCGGAGTGCTCGTCCTACGAGGAGATAGAAGGGCAGATTAACTCTCTTCAGGACGAACTGGACGAGATCCGAGAGAGAGCCCGCCGAGCCTTCCAAGTCGCGTAGGAGGAGCATAAGCTCCCATTCTCGTTCTCTCGCCCCTTTACGGTCGAAACGTCCAATCCCAGCCTGCGACCGCTGCAGGGCACTCCACAAGGCATGAAACGCCTGTCTCTGGCTTTGCAACGATTGCGTTGATGTTTGAATCAGATGTTAAGGGGACGCACGACACGCATCCGCACTGTCGAGACAAACGATTTAAAGCGACTGGCATTCGTTATCAGAACTCGTAGTAATGGGGGTAGAGGCTTGAGCAGGCGTGCCAGGACATGCCCCACGCCAGCCGTCCCGAAAGCCGTACAAGCTTGGCTAACGATCCGTTAACAGGTACCGTCCAGTTTGGCATCAACCATGC
>NZ_JBHSBQ010000022.1:0-65935 GCF_042650665.1 Microvirga sp. GCM10011540
GATCAACGAAGAACAGGACAGATGAAGAGGAAAGGACAGGAGCGGCTCGGCCCGGGGCCGGCTGACCCGCCGGGAGCGGCGGGGGGCAGGGCTCCCGGCGGGCGCCGATCCGGTCTTGCCGCAAGGGTCAGGCTCACAACCAAACTGACCCACAACAAAACCAGACACGAGAGACAGGAAGCCTCACCTCCTGCCCCCGTCCTGTGACGGGGGCAGGAGCGGCGATCCCTAGAGGATGAGGCTGTCATCCTCGAAGGCGGTGCGTCCCTCGTAGATGCCGAACCGGAGGAAGTGCTCCAGGGGGTTGATCCCCGCAGCCGCCACGTCCGGATTGGCGGTGAGGTAGGCGGTGCTGTCGAAGCCGGCGGAGGGGTCGCGGCCCTCGACGGCACCGAAGCGCAGGTAGTGGTCGAGGGCGTTGATCCCGGCCGCGGCTACGTCCGGATTGCTCTCGAGATAGAACCCGGTGTCGAAGAAGGCGTTGGCATGGCGCCCCTCCTTCCAGCCGTGGTTCTCGAAGTGGAAGGAGGCCTCCACCCCGGCCGCGACCACGTCCGGATTGTTCAGCAGGTAGAAGTCGCTGTCGAACCCGTCGGTGATCTCGCGTCCCACCACATGGCGCGGGTCGAGACCCGGCGCGCTCCGGCCTTCGGCGGCGCCGAAGCGGACATAGTGGTCGAGAGGATCCATGCCGGCCGCCGCCACGTCCGGATTGGCCGCAAGATACGCCGCTCCGTCAAAGCTCGCCGACAGGGCCTTGACCACGACGGGAGCCGCTGGATCGCCCGGCTGCGGACCGGTGGGGGGAGTGGGCTGGCCGCCGCCTCCACCGCCGCCGGCCGGAGGTGGATTGCCGCCGCCGCCACCGGGAGGCGGATTGGCGCCGCCATTGTCTCCGCTTCCCGTGCCAGGGTCTCCATCGTCAGGATCAACGGACGGCATCTCGTCGACCGTGGAGGCCCTGATCGTCGCGGTGCCGGAGCTGGCATAGGTGATCGTGTGAGACTCAGGGCCGTAGGTGAGTGTCGTGACCTCGTCCTCGGGATCATCGTCGGCGACGTACTTATCGGCCGACAGTCCAGGCGCGACCTCGATGACGTCCTGCTCGCGCAGGGTGCCGTGAACCTCGTCATTGCCGCCGTTGGTCCGGAAAACGATCCGGTGCGGAGAGGTCAGTCCCGAAATGTCAACCGTGTCATTGTCCCCTGTGCCTTCGATCGTGATCGTGTTGGTCAGAAGGCTCGTCGGGCCGAAGTCGCCTTCGATATCGAAGACGTCGTCACCTCCTCCTCCGGTGACAACGATCTCCTCGATCGTTTTAAGCTCCGTGACGACCACCCCGTTGCGGGTAATGACGATCTCCGTCTCCGCGTCGAGACCGGTCAATCCTTTCGCGGCCGCGACCGCTGCGGAGTAGATCCCGAAGTTTTCGGCGGTTTCATCACCGAGGACGCGGAGAGTATCCCTGTTGGCGCCGCCGTCGACGAGATCACGCCCGTCACCGGCTCGCCAGAGGAGGGTATCGGCACCAATGCCGCCGCTGACCTGATCGTTGCCGGCGCCGCCGATGAGCACGTCAGGTCCGGCACCGCCGTCGAGGACGTCATCACCGTCGAAACCGAGCACCAGCTGGGAACCGTTTGCTGCGAGCAGATTGTTATCGCCGTTGGAACCGGCGAAAACCGTGTAGGTCAGATCGTTGAAGCGCATCCGCTCGACATTCGTCAGCGTATCGGTCCCACCGGTTCCCACCATGTCCGACACAGTGATCTGACCTTGGTCGCCGAGGCTGAAGCTGTGGTTGAAGACGGGGCCCGAGAACGCGCCTATGTCGCTCCCATTTCCGCCATCAAGCGCGTCATTGCCGGCGCCTCCGGTCAGGATATCGTTGCCGCCGCCACCTTCGAGAGTGTCGTCTCCGACGCCGCCACTCAAGCTGTCGGCAGCACCGAGGCCTGACGCATGGTCATCGCCGGCGGTTCCGAGGAAGGTGTTGGCCGTGTTGTCGCCCACATAGAGGTCGCCGATGATTCCCGTCGGAGTCGAGAACACCTCCTCAGCTGTCCCGAGGAGATCCACGAAGCTGACGGCCACCCGCAGGATCTGGCCCGCATCACCGTCGCGCGGCGTGAAGGATTGATCCGTCGCACCCGCGATGTTCGTCCAGCTCGCACCATTGTCGGACGAGATCTGCCACTGATATGCGAATGTGGCCGGGATCCCGTTCGGATCGCTGATGCCGGAGGTATCCGCCGTGATGGACGAGCCCTCGGTCGGAGTGGTGTCACTCAGGATCGGCCGGCCGCTGGCCGGGACTGGAACAAGCTGTTCCACCGGGATGTCGACCGTGCCGCCCGCGCCGTTCGAGAAGCGAAGCGTCTCGATGTTGAACAGGCGGTCCGTGCCGTCCGAGACCCGGTTTCGGCCGGTCGTCGGGTCGACCTCATTCGTGACGGTGACATGGGTGACGGTGATGCTGCCATCTTCGTTGGCGGCGACCGTGTAGTTGTCCTTCACGTCGCCATAGACCGCGATATCAGCATCCTCCGCCTCGTTCCCGTCCAGGATCTCGCGAACGATGTGGAGCTGACCCGGATTGAAGGTCCGGTCGAACATGGCCTGCTGGAGGGTTTTTCCATCCGGATGCAGTTCATCGCGATAAAGCTCATCCGCATCCAGGGCGAGAAGCCCGGCGGCGCTCGTGTAGAGCTTGCCCGTCATACCGTCGGCGGTCGCGATTTCGTTGCCCTCGTCGTCACGGACGCTGATGCGCACGTTGAGCCATTTGTCACCGTCAATGATGTCGTTGCCGGCAAACCCCTTGACGATGTCGCTCCCACCGCCGCCGAGCAGGATGTCGGAGGCGTCGGCGGAGTCGATCACGACCATGATCGGCTGACCGTTCTCGTCCAGGATCAGGTTGCCGTCCTCGTCTCTCGCTTCGGTGGGCGTGAGGTGAGCGACCAAGTCGTCAAGCCCGTCGATCAACGCGACATTCTTCTGGAGCAGGGCGTTCGAGTAGGACTCGAACGGAGAATCCGCCCCTGGGATCGCCGCGGTGCCGGTCGCTTCGGCTCTGGTGTTGACCGGAACCACGCGGCCCGTGAGAACGTCGTCATGCTTCCAGCCGGACAGGCCCTCCACCAGGTCGAAGCGATCCCTGAGGATGAACGCCTCCTGGTTCGCAAAGATCGGGATGCCGAGATCGGAATTGGCCCCGACCGCATCGCCCTTGTGAACCGCCCAGTCGAAGCCAGCCATGCCGTTGTTGCGCTGAATGCCCTCGGCCTGGAACATGATGTCGTCGCCCGATTCGCCATCGTAGTCCGTGTCGCCGCTGCCGCCGTTGAGCACGTCGTGGCCGATGATGGTCGAATTGAACATCAGTTCCGAATTCTCGCCGGCCAGGGTGTCGACCCGCTGCCCACCCTCGATCCAGTCGCTCCCTTCGTTGCCGAGAAGGAAGTCGCCGCCTTCACCCCCGAGGATGAAGTCGTCGTCCGTTCCGCCGAAAACCTCCTTGCCGTCAGGGCCGGTAACGAGGAAATCCTTGCCCTGGTTGCCGAAGATCAGCGCGAGGCCTGAGCCGCCATGGATGACGTCGTTGCCCTCGTTGCCATGCAGGAAGTCGGTTTCGCCGATATCCGTGCCGGCATTGGTGATGATGTCGTCGCCATCGCCACCGAAGACCTTGTCGACCCCGTAGCCGGCTTCGAGGTTGTCGTCCCCGGCCTTGCCCCAGATGGCATCGTCGCCGCCGCCTGAAACGATGGTGTCGTTCCCGTCGGTCCCGCCGACGGTGAAATGCTCATTGCTGTTGATGCGGACATAGCTTGCCACCGTCGTGGTGTCGTTCTCCGGGATCAGGGCTCCGTTGCTGTCGCGCCGTTCCACCATCCGCGAAACCGCCTGGAGGGTCGGATCGTCGTGCTTCGGATCGGCGCCAATCTGCTTGCTCGGATCCATCTCGATGGTCGGCATCTCGAAGGCCGAGAACAGGTTTCCGGGCAGCACGGTCGATTCCGGATCGCCAAGGTCGGTGTTGCGCATGGCGAGCTCGGCGAACGAGTTGTTCTCCAGCTCGTTCAGAAGGTTGAGACCCTGCGTGCGCGAGAGATAGTAGAACCGGTCGGCGTCCTGCAGGTTCTCCATCGTCATTTCGAAGACGAAGCTGAAGGTGGAGCCGAGCATGCCGCCGAAGGCCATCTTCTTTTCGGCCAAGCCGCCGATCCAGAAGTCGACGGTGTTGAGGCCCGTTTCCTTGCTCGCCCAGGAGCCTGTGCTGTTGAGGAAGTCGAGCCGGTCGCCGGGCTCGCCGTCGCCGCCCAGGACGAGCAGGGTGGCAGCCTCACGCTTCTCCTCCGTGGTTGTCGCGTCCTCGATGAGCTCATGCTTGCCGTAGGCGGCGATGAAATTGATGATCGACGCGGGGTTCTTGAGGTTGAGGGCATAGTCGGCCCAGCTGGTGTAGGGCTTCAGCTGCGTATCGGCGGTTGCGGCATAGAATTTTTCGCGGGCCGCATTGAGCGGCGGCGTGCCGACGTCCCGGCCACGGGCCAGGTTGATCGTCGCGAGGTCGAGGGGCAGGCCGAGCAGGTTGTTGCGCAGCGCACCGGTCACGAACTCATCGATTTCGTTGCCGACCTGGCGGCTCATGCCGCGGATGATGGCGCCGGCTGCCGCATCGGCGTCGCCTGCGGAGGCGAATTCGACCGGGTTCAGAAAGCCTTGGATGAGGCCGATGTCGTCCTGTACCGGCTTGCCGTCGGGACCGATTTCGATCCGTGTGATGCCCTCCCTGAGCATGGAGTGACCGAAGCGGTACACCACATGGGCGAATTCAGCCGCGATGTCCGGGTTGATGTCGCTGGAAGGCTCAAACACGAAAGCATCGATGTCCGGCTGCATCATGCGGCCGAATTCCTCGAACACGAGATGCTGATATTCCATCTCCGTCGTAAAGCGTCCCGCCTGGAACAGGCGCTCGCCGTCCCAGACGAGGGCGTTCTTCGCGGCCTCCGTGGCCGGAATTGCCTCGACCTTGACCAGAAGCCACTCGTTCAGGAAATCGAGATCGTTCGACTCAAGCGCGATCTGCTTCGTCTGCTCGACGATGCGGTTGTGCTCGGAGTGGAACACGTGATGTACGGCGGTCAGCGCGATGTTCTCGTTCGCCCGGCCGTCGCCGGCGATATAGTGGGCGTCGAGGAGCTCGTTGTCGTATGCGATCTTGCGGCCGCGGTAATCCGTGGTGATGTTGTTTCCGACAACTTCGTCGGAGTCGGCCTGCACCGGCGTGTCACCGTCGCCGCGTGTCATCGGGTCATTGTCGAGATCGAAGACGGTCCCCGGATCCGCATTATGCGCGATGTCGTCGAGGAAGGCATGGCCGGTTCGCACGGTCGTGGAGGGAATGGTGACCCCGCGCCCGCCATTGGCCAGAGGATCGCCTTGGAGCAGGACGTCGTCCGCGGTGCCGAGCTGGTTATCGGCACCAAGGCCGATGACGAGTTGCGGGTAGCCGTTCGCGCCAGGGATGAAATTGCCGTAGGGATCGGAAGCAAGCAGCGGGATGTTGCCGACATCGGCATCGGTCAGGTTGATGCCGAGCATCGTCCTTGCCTGTTCCTTGATGTCCGCCCAGGTGGCCAAACCTCCCTTTGTCCCGTTGGGGCCACCAGTGCTGCCCTCGAGAAGATGCCCGGTAGCGATAGGCCTGCCGGAGATGTCGTTCCCCTGGGCGTCAACCGAACCATCGGGCGCCTTCACATACTCGCGCATGAAGATCTGCTTGGATGCGGTGGACCCATAGGTCTGGTTCTGATCCACCCAGGGCGTTGTCAGGTTTTTTGGGGCTGCCAGGTCATCGTCCGTGCCGAGACGCCCGTCCGGGCCGGCATCCACGGTGACACGGGTCAGCGCCATGAAGTTGGTTGCGGAGTTCGCGTCATAGAGCGGGTCACCAGGCTGCAGGGGGACATAGACGGTGCCGCTCCCGCCCTTGGCGACAAGGTCGAGGCCGTGGTCGAAGAACTGACCGAAGATGGTCATCCAGCCGTTGAACGGCGACGAAAGTCCCTCGTCCGGCGAAACGTTGGGAAGCACAATGGTCTCGCCGTCCATTTCGATGCCGTAGCGTTCCAGCACGACTTCGAGAGCAGCGCGCGCGGCCGCAACAGTCGCCGGTTGGTCGGTGGCCGCCTCGAGGGCTTGTGTATATTCCTCAAGGGCGAGAGCGGCCTCAGCCGCGGCCGCCGATGCCGCCTCAGAAGCCGCTTGGGCCGCTTCGCTTGAGGCCAAAGCCGTCTCCTGCAGGGATGCAGCTTCCGCTTCGGCTGCGCTCGCGGCTAAGTCGGCCTCATCGAAGGCAGCCGTTGCTGCAGTGATCGCCTCGGCTTGCTCATCGTCGGGGATGTCATCTTCGAGAAGCGCGTTCCAGGCGTCACGCTTCTCGTTTGCCGCCGTCCTGGCGGTCTCGGCCTCGGCAACCGCAGCCTCGTACGCAGCGTCATCCTCTGCTGCTTTAGCCGCGGCGATTTCGGAGGCGGCCTTCGCCGCCGCCGCAGCATCCTCTGCAGCCGCCAGCGCATCGGCGAGATCCTCAAGCAAAGCGGCATCGCCGCCTGCGCCCGCGGCACCCAGCGCGGTGAACGCGGCCCTGACCTCAGACAATGCGGTGGCCAGTTGGGCGCCGGTGAGGCCGGCATGCTGAAGAGCCGCCATGATGGCGGCCGGATTGCTGAGCGTCTGGTCGACGATCAGATTCGAGATGATGCGAGGATCCGCGTCGGCCACGTTGCCATTGGTGCGGCCGGAGTTAGCATAGTCATTGTTGGTGATCGGAGGCCCGCCCGGAGCGAATGTGTCCCCATCCGCTTCGTTCAGATAATTCGGCTCGAAGATGCCCGGGAACGGCTGATCGGCCGCACCCCACTTCTCGCGGCCGGGAATGAGGTTGTTGTAGCTGCCGTCGACGGTCCGCAAGCCATAGGGAAGCAGGTGGGCCTGGGCCGGAGCGCCGCCGGGGGCCGTCGGGTCATAGCCGCCTGCCCTTGCCACGAGGGTTGCCAGGTCGCCACCGGCCGCGTGGGCCTCGGCGATCTTGATCTGCTTGAGAATGAATTCGAGATCGTGCTTGACGAGCTGCACCATGATTGTCTCCTGCCCTTGTTTCGCCATCCCAATGCCGGCGGATCGTCACATCTTGGGCAAACGGCGAGGCGGCAGCTATCAGGCAGAGGTCCGCACGAAGCTTGACTGAAGCCCGACGGCGGGTGGTCGAAAGTCCCATGACAGGCCGGACTTTGGTCCCGTGGACGGAAGACGTGGGTTCTCCTGCGTGTTGGCTCGAGTCTCTTCTGCGACCGGCCGAACCCGGTTTGCGCCAGGTGCGGCTGAGCGCGCATCGTTGATGCACGCCGCTCGATTGCGGACAAGCCTGATCCTCTGTTCCTGCGATTTCGCCTGGTTGCGAGCGCGCCAAGCTCGCGGGAGCCGCTCCCGATTCCCTCGAGCCATGATGCGGTCTGACCGCAACCGACCACGCAAACCCCGTCGCTTCATCAACTTGCGCGCCGGGACGCGTGTCGGCGCGCAAGTTGATGACGAGCGCCGGGCTTCCGGCAACGAGTGCGATGGAAGCCTGACCCACGATTTCCGAGCGGCCGGACGTGGACCACATGGTCCCCGCGTGTCATTGCCCACACGCCCTTGCAAACGAGGTCGTGACGGATGCATGGGCTTTCCGGATCCGCTGACCTATGTTCAGTTCAAACCGAAAGACCCGATCTTGAGCGGCCGCCCTCAGACCAGCTCGCCGCCAGCAGGATCATCCGCCAAGGTGTAACATGTTGCCTCCAGTACACTCGCCACAGGGACAGCCGGGGCCCAAGGATCCACCCATCGATTACCAGGCCCTGTTCGACACGTCGCCGAACCCTTACGTGCTGCTGGCGCCGGATTTCACGATCCTCGGTATGAACGAGGCTTACCTCCGGGTGACGATGCGCACGCGGGAGGGCCTTACCGGGCGCAACATGTTCGAGGCCTTCCCGGGCGAGGGCGCCAGCGTCGAGCAGCTGCGGGCATCCCTCGAGCGGGCGCTCAGGACCCGCAGGCCCGATCACCTGGCCCTGATCCATTACGATATCCCCCGCCCGGACGGGCATGGCTTCGAGGAACGGTTCTGGAGCGCCACCCACACGCCTCTGCTCGACGGGGCGGGCGAGGTCTCCTGCATTCTTCAGCACACGGTCGACGTCACCGAGTTGCATCGCCTGCGCATGGTAGCAAAGTCGTTCCGTGAGCCGGCCGGGCCGGCAACCCAGCTCGAGGGCGATGTGCTCCGCCGGGCCCAGGCAGTCCAGGAGGCCAATCTCTCCCTTGACGCGGAGCGCCGCCATCTCCGGCGCCTGTTCGAGCAGGCCCCCGGCTTCATGGCGGTCCTCGCAGGGCCCGAGCACCGCTTCGAGCTGGCCAATGCGGCATATCTCCAGCTCGTTGGCCACCGGGACGTGGTCGGCCAGACCGTCCGCGAGGCGCTGCCCGAAGTGTCGGGACAAGGCTTTTTTGAGCTCCTCGACAACGTCTTCACCACCGGACAGCCGTTCGTCGGGCGAAGCCTGCGGGTTCTGCTCCAGCACGAGCCGGCCGGCACGCCCGAGGAGCGCTTCGTCGATCTGGTCTACCAGCCCATTGTCGGAGCCGAGGGGGGCGTGTCGGGCATCTTCGTCCAGGGCCATGACATCACCGAGCGGATCCTAGCCGAGCAGGCCCTTCAGGAGAGCGAGCGCAAGTTCCGCATCCTTGCGGATGCCATGCCGCAGATGGTGTGGTCGACCCGCGCCGACGGTTTCCACGACTACTACAATGCCCGCTGGTACGAGTTCACCGGCATGCCCGAAGGCTCGACCGACGGGGAGGAGTGGAACAGCATGTTCCACCCCGAGGACCAGGAACGGGCACGAAAGCTCTGGCAGCATTCCCTCGCGACCGGGGAGCCCTACCAGATCGAATACAGGTTGCGACACCGCAGCGGGCAATACCGCTGGACGCTTGGCCGGGCGCTGCCAGTCCGCAACCAGGCCGGGGAAATTGAGCGCTGGTTCGGAACCTGCACGGACATCTCCGAGATCAAGGAAGTGGAGGCCGACCTGCAGGCTGCCAACGATGAGATCCAGCGTTTTGCCTATATCGTGAGCCACGATCTGCGGGCGCCCCTGGTCAACATCATGGGATTCACCAGCGAGCTCGAAGCCACGCGCAAGGCGATCGAGCATTACCATGCAACCGTCCAGGACCGGGCGCCGGAACTCGCCACCCAGGAGGCGCGCGTCGCCATCGAGGAGGACCTGCCCGAGGCGATCTCCTTCATCCGCACCTCGACCGCCAAGATGGATCGCCTCATCGGTGCTATCCTCAGGCTCTCCCGCGAGGGGCGCCGGGTGCTCACGCCGGAGCCGGTCGCCATGCGCGACCTCCTGGCGGTCTGCCAGCAGAGCCTGAGGCACCAGTTCGAGGAAACCGGTGCCGAATTCATCATCGAGAGTGCGCCGGACCTCACGAGCGACCGCCTCGCCCTGGAGCAGATTTTCGGCAATCTCATCGACAACGCGGCAAAATATCTCGATCCCGCCCGGCCGGGCCGCATCGTGATCAGGGGGTATGAGACGGGCGCATATCTCCGCTACGAGGTCGAGGACAACGGCCGGGGCATCGACCGGAAGGATTTCGACCGCATCTTCGACCTTTTCCGGCGGGCGGGATCTCAGGACAGGCCCGGAGAGGGCATCGGCCTGGCGCATGTACGATCACTTGTGCGACGCCTCGGCGGGGCTATAAGCGTGTCGTCGCAACCAGGTCAGGGCTCGACTTTCACGGTGCTTCTGCCCAAAACGCTTCATATCGCATCAGAGGCCGCTTAATGCCCCAGCACCAGTCAGTCACCATCGTCATGGTCGAGGACGATGAGGGCCATGCCCGCCTGATTGAAAAGAACATCCGGCGGGCCGGCGTCTGCAACGAGATCCGGCACTACACGAGCGGCACGGCTGCGCTCCAGCACCTGCTCAATCCCGCCATCCGCAATGGCGGTCCGCTCCTCGTGCTGCTCGACCTCAACCTGCCGGACATGAGCGGCGTCGACATCCTCGCGCAGATCAAGCGGGACGAGAAGCTGCGTCTGGCGCCGGTCGTCGTCCTGACGACCACCGATGACCAGCGCGAGATCCAGCGCTGCTACGATCTCGGCGCCAACGTCTACATCACCAAGCCCGTCGAGTACGAAACCTTCTCGCAGGCCATCCGGCAACTCGGGCTCTTCCTGTCGGTCATCCAGATACCCGAGGCATCGTGAGCGGCTCCCCCCACCCGGATCTGCGGCGCATTCTCTACATCGACGACGATGCAGGGCTGGGCCGCCTCGTGGAGCGGACCTTCGCGCGTCACGGGGTCTCCGTCACCCATGTCCAATCCGGCAACGAGGGCCTGATGCGGCTTTCTTCCGGTTCCTTCGATGCGATCGCGCTCGACCATTTCATGCCGGGCCGGGAGGGGCTGGAAATCCTCGCCGAGATCCAGACGCTGCCGGATCCGCCTCCCGTCGTCTACGTGACCGGTTCGGATGAAGGCCGCATTGCGGTCGCCGCCCTGAAGGCCGGGGCGGCGGACTACGTGATCAAGGACGTGAGCGGTGCCTTCGTCGAACTCCTGCACACGGCGGTGGAGCAGGCGATCGAGGCCAAACGCCTGCGGCGCGAGAAGGAGGAGGCCGACCGGCGGATGCAGGAGGCACGGGAGCGGGCCGAGATGCTTCTGCGCGAGGTCAATCACCGCGTCGCGAACAGCCTTCAACTCGTGGCCTCCTTCGTGGCCATGCAGCAGCGCGCCATCAAGTCCGATCGCGCCGCCTGGGATGCGCTCACGGAAACGCAGGGGCGGATCACGGCCATCGCTCAGATCCATCGCCGCCTCTACACCTCCGAGGATGTCCGTTTCGTGGAGATGGACACCTACCTGCGGGGCCTCGTGGAAGAGCTCGAGGGGGTCATGCGGGCCGCCGGGCGGGAGCATGTGATCCAGCTGCGCGCCGAACCGCTTCGCGTGCCGACCGACAAGGCCGTGTCTCTCGGCGTGATCGTAACCGAACTCGTCACCAACGCATTCAAGTATGCCTATCCCGAAGGCCGTTCGGGCGATATCCGGATCACCCTGACTTCCCTCGGGGACCGTGCCTCCCTCGTCGTCGAGGACGACGGCATCGGGTGGCGGGGCGACGGGATCGTGCAGGGCACGGGCCTCGGCACCAAGATCATCCAGGCCATGGTGTCGAACCTCAATTCCTCCATCGCGTTCGATCCGACCCACGCAGGCACGCGCGCCGCGCTTCTGTTTTCGAACTGACGGGCAGCGCCTGCGGCATCGGACAGGAACTGCCGACGATCATCTTCTTATATGTTATATAGTGGCGGATAATCGACCTGCTGCAGGCTGGATGTGCGATCAATATACCGGCAGAATTCATCCAGGGGCACTTATGAACGGTGCTGCTGCTGATGTATATTAAGGAATATATCGTGCTTTCTTCTGATATATTTGTGAAATCGCGACCTCCTGTCACTGACAATGTGCAGCTGAGTCTCTGATCTTTTCGTTCCATTTCGGTTTATATCTCGGCAAGCCAAGAGAAGACGCCTGCTTTTCCGGGTTGTAAGTCCGTTTTTTGGAAACCAACTCCCGAGAAGTCCGTTCTCAAGAGGTGCGCGCTTCCAAGCGCCCTGGTCTCAATCAACGGAGGAAAACATGCTTGATCGTGTCGCCATCGGACTTCTTGCGGGCACGCTTCTATCGGCTCCGGCGCTGGCGCAGACCGGCACCACGGCTCCGTCCGGCACCACCACCACGGTTCCAGTCATCCAGCAGAACCAGCAGGGCACGCAGATGAACCAGCAGGGTTCGGCGGCCACCATGCAGGGCGGCAACATCCAGTACATCACGGAAAACCGTCCCGACCTGTGGCGCGCCTCGCGTCTGGAGGGGGTGAACGTATACAACCAGAACAACGAGCGCATCGGCGACATCAGCGAGGTTCTGGTCAACAAGCAGGGTCAGGTCGAGGCCGTGGTGATCGGCGTCGGCGGCTTCCTGGGCATCGGCGAGCGCAGTGTGGCGGTGCCGTTCAACGCGCTGCAGTGGCAGCAGGAGGAGGCCCGCACCGCGGCCACCGGCACCGGCGCGGCCGGAACAATCGGCCGTGACGGCACCGGCATGGGCGCCGGCGGCATCACCGGCACCAACACCGCCATGACCGGCAATGCCCCGGCCAACAACAACCGTGCCGCCACGGGGGCGATGGGCACCACCGCCACCGGTACGACGGGCACCACGACGGCGATGACCGACAATGCCTCGCCCGCCACCACCGGCAGCACGGCGGGTGACGGCTACGGCGTTCGTGCCACGGCGGGCGACGAGGGACGCGACTATCCCGAGCGCGCCATCCTGCCGAACGCCACCAAGGACATGCTCGAGCGGGCGCCGGAATTCCGCTACTCCCGCTAAGCCTCCGGCCTCACGCACGGAAGGAGCCCGAAAGGGCTCCTTCTTCTTTGCTCCGGAGCCCTGCCGGGTTCAGGACATGGGTTCCGGCGAAGGCTTGGGTCCCTCCGGAAGCGGGATGAATTCCCGGTCGTCGTCGAGGGGCAGGCGAATCCGGCCTGCCTGCCAATCCGCTTTGGCCTGCTCGATCCGGCCCTTGCGGGAGGATACGAAGTTCCACCAGATATGGCGCGGCCCTAGGGGCTCGCCTCCCAGGAGCATCACGGTCGTGGGCTCGAGCGCTCTCAGGATGGGATCGGTCCCGCCTGCGAAGACCAGCATCTGCCCTGCCTCGTATGGGTGGCCGTCGGCCTCGATCCGTCCCCGGACCACATAAGCGGCCCGTTCGGGATAGCCGGTCGGAACGCCGATCCGGGCGCCGGCATCCAGCTCGACATGCAGATAGAAGAGAGGAGAGTGGGTCGTGACCGAATTGGCCAGGCCGAACGCCTCGCCGGCGATAAGGCGGGCGGAAACGCCGGTCTCGCCGAAGACCGGCAGTTCCTCCGCGCCATGATGGATGAAGCTCGGATCCGTCTCCTCGAAGGTCTCGGGGAGGGCGACCCAGGCCTGAATGCCATGCATGCGCCCGCCGGTCTCGCGGATGGGTCCGTCGAACCGCTCCGAATGGCTGATCCCGCTTCCGGCCGTCATCCAGTTCACGGCGCCCGGGCGAATGGCCTGACGGGCGCCGGTGCTGTCCCGGTGCATGATCTCGCCGTCGAAGAGGTAGGTCACGGTCGACAGTCCGATATGCGGGTGAGGGCGCACATCGGTGCTGCGCGGCACATGGGGCGGCAGGTCGACGGGTCCCATATGGTCGAAGAAGATGAACGGGCCGACCATGCGGCGCTGCATGAAGGGCAGCACCCGCCCGACCTCGAAGCCGCCGAGATCCCGCCTCCGGGCCGAAATCACCATGTCCAGCATCTGATCCTCCTGCGCATTCCGCGGCAGCGACGGTGCCCCCATCGCCCTCTGGAAATGTCCGCTTCGAGCGAGGCGCAGGCGTGGCCAGGGGAGAGCATGCGCGGCGGGGCGGGAACCGTCAATTCCTCCCGGGAGTTAGCGGAAAAGCCAAGCAATGACCGCTTGGGAGAGGAGCATCGCTGACTACGCCATGGCAAACAGTCCCGCCCAAGGTCGTCCCGCCTATCCGTCCGCCGCAACCACCATGTGGGCCATGGTCGCCGGATGGGCCCTTCTCAAGCTCGTCGCCGGCGGCACGCGGCCGGTTCATGATGCTCCAGCAAGCCGGCGCGATGGTCAGACGGCACGCAGCGGAGCGGCACGGCAGGGCGACCGGCAGGGCAACACCTTCCCGAAGAAGAACGCCGCGGCGGGAAAGCCCTCGCGGCCGGACCAGGGCGGACAGGAGCGCGGACGGCATGCGGACACGCCCACGGAGATTCCGACGCCGGGCTGGAAGGACATCCTCTGGCGGGTCTACGAGGAATTCGGCGAAGACAGGATCATGGCCGTCGCCGCCGGTGTGACGTTCTATGCCCTGCTGGCACTGTTCCCGGCCATTGCGGCTCTGGTCTCGATCTATGGCCTGTTTGCCGATCCGGCGACGATCGAGGGCCATCTCAGCGCGGTGTCCGGGGTTCTTCCGGGTGGCGCCATGGAAATCATCAGCGAGCAGGTGAGGCGCATCGCATCGCAGGGCGGCGGCGCCCTCGGATTCGGATTCATCTTCGGTCTCCTGGTCTCCCTCTGGAGCGCGAATGCAGGCGTGAAAGCCGTCATCGATGCGCTGAACATCGTGTACGAGGAGGACGAGAAGAGAAGTTTCATCATGCTGAACCTCCAGTCGCTGGCTTTCACGATCGGAGGGCTTCTGTTCATCATCCTGGCAGTGGGCGGCATCGTCGTTCTCCCCGTCGTCCTCGGCTTCCTCGGCCTGGGAGGCACGGCGGAGACGCTGCTTTCGCTGGCGCGCTGGCCGGTCCTGCTCCTCATCGTGATCACGGGGCTTGCGGTGATCTACCGCTACGGTCCCAGCCGCGATAAGCCGGAGTGGCGCTGGGTGTCGCCGGGAAGCCTGGTGGCCGCCGTCCTCTGGCTCGCCGGCTCGGTGCTCTTCTCCTGGTATGTGTCCAATTTCGGCAGCTACAACGAGACCTACGGCTCGCTGGGCGCCGTGATCGGCTTCATGACCTGGATCTGGCTCTCGACCATCGTCGTGCTCCTGGGCGCCGAACTGAATGCCGAGGTCGAGCACCAGACGGCCAAGGACAGTACCGAGGGCGCACACGAGCCCATGGGCGCACGCGGCGCGCAGATGGCGGATACCCTGGGCGAAGCCAAGGCCTGAGCTCTCGCGGCACGAAAAAGGCGCAGGTCCCTTGGGATCTGCGCCTTTTGCATGAGGAGATCGTCCGGTCGCCTCTCACTCACGGCGTTGGGAGAGGGCGACTGCACCTCTGTTCTTCCACACCACAGCCGCGATGATCAGCACGAACGCCGCGACGCGCAGAAGATAGATCCAACTCCGCTCTTCCCGCGGCACGTCGATGAGCGCGGCGAGGGCCTGGTTGGCGGCAAGAAGGGCGAAAGCGGCCGCGAAGGCGGCAAACAGCATGTCGCGGGTGCGGGTCCAGAAGCGCAGGAAGAGAAGGCCCGCCACGAGGAAGCCCATCGTGATCATGCCCGAGATGAATTGCGACGCGGCGTTGCTCACTTATTCAGTCTCCCAGATAAAGCCGAACAGCAGGACGCTCACGGCGGCAAGGGACGCCAGGTGCCGGAAAGGAACGAAATCGACGCTCGGCAGGACCAGCAGGTCGATGACGACGAAGAGATTGTTGAATGCCAGAAGGACGAAGCACAGGGCGCTCCACAGGAGAAGCTTCGCCCGCGTTTCCCGGTAGCTGCGCACGAGGAGCGACGCGCAGCCGGCGCTCGCCAGGAGGCAGAGAGTATAGATGGTCGCCTGAAAACTCAGCATGCGGTTTTAGTCCTTCTTCAGACGGAACGCATCGGCGAAGGTCGTCAGCCTGTCCGTGGGTGACGAGAAAAGGGCCTTCGTCACGGCCGAGGGGCGCTCGCGATAGACCCGTTCGAGTTGCTGAACGAGACGGTCCAGATTCGGCGAGGCCGGCGCGTAACGATAGGTTTCGCCGGATTCCGCGATGATCAGCCCAGCCTGTTGCAGGCCGTCGACGCCCTGGCTCACCACGAGATCGCTGGCGCGCAACTCCCGCACTAGGTCCCCGGCGGGCCAGCTGCGGCCCTGGTGACGGGCGAGCAGGAGCAGAAGCTCGATATTCCAGACGGAACGGAGGGAGTGCCGGAGGAATTCGCGCAGTTCATCATCCATCAAACCAGTATCCGCTTTCTTCTCATGCTGATGAGGCCTTAGCGGCTAACGGTTTCGGAGGAGTAAGCATCTCGCCCGAAAGTCCAGAGCGGTACGAGATTGCCGTCCCGGCCCTGAGCCATGACCTCGGCAGCATTGCCGCTTTCCCCGGACTGGAGAGCGGCTTCGATCGCAGCCTTGATCGCATCCCTCCTCTTGGCGAAGGTGCGAAGGGTGCTTGCGTTCAGCTGAATAGCCCAATAGGCGCCGGCGCGCACGATCTGATATCGGTCGAGTTGCATGCGCGCGCATATAGTGCCCAACTTTTTGCGGTCCAGGGGCGAAAATGCGTCCGCAGCAGCGCCGTCACGATTTCGCTCGACTGAAAGCGTAGCCTCTTAGGAAGACCCTTCTGGAGAGGAGCACTTCCCATGACGCGGACGGTTACGGCTCTCTTCGACAGCTACCGCGATGCCGTTCAGGCGGTAAAGGACCTTGAGGCGGCCGGCATTCCTTCCAGCGACATCAGCATGGTGGCGAATAAGTCCGAGGACTGGCAGACGGTTTCCTTCGGCAACGCGGAGGATGCCAAGGACGGGGCCGGCACCGGCGCAGCCGTCGGGACCGCCGTGGGGGGAGGGGCCGGTCTACTCGCCGGGCTCGGCCTGGTGGCGATTCCCGGCCTGGGCCCCATGGTGGCCGCGGGATGGCTCGCCGCCACCGCCGTCGGGGCAGGAGCCGGAGCCGCCACCGGCGGGATCATCGGCGCCCTGACGGGGGCAGGTCTCAACGACGAGGATGCCCGAGTCTATGCGGAAGGCGTGCACCGGGGCGGCGCCCTGGTCTCCGTCCGGGTCGACGACGACCGGCACGCGGCAGCGCAGGACATCCTGGCCCGGGGCCATGCGGTCGATGTGGGGGCGCGGGCGCGGGTCTACGAAGCGTCCGGCTGGACCCGCTCGGACGACAGGGCCGGTCCGGCCTCCGCCCAGGCTGGCGCCAGCCGCACGACCTCGCCGGAGCCCCTGATCGCCAGCGACCGGGTGGAGGGCACGTCCGTCTACGATCCCAACGGGAAGCATATCGGCGCGGTCAAGCGCATGATGATCGAGAAGGTGAGCGGGCAGGTCGCCTACGTGGTGCTGGCCTTCGGCGGCATTCTCGGCGTCGGCGAGGACACGCACCCCATTCCCTGGGAGACTCTTCGCTACGACACGGATCTCGGCGGCTACCGGACCGACGTGACCGAGGAGCAGGTGCGCGGCGCTCCGGCGCTCTTCGGCGAGGAGGGCGAGAGCCGGCTCTATCGGGATCGGGAGCGGGCCCTGCACGATTACTACGGCGCCCGCTACTACTGGGGTATCTAGCCTTCCGGATGGAGATCGGAGTGAACCAAACGGCCCGGCTTCTCGTTCAACCTTGGCCGAGAGATGGAAGGTCGATGCCGTCCCATGTGTGCCCGAGTGTTCAGAGTTCTTGCCGCCACTGCCGCCCTCGGGGGGCTCCTCGCCGGATGTGACCTGCCCCGGGACCCGGAGGAGACCCTGGAGATGGTCCGGGGCAAGGAATTGCGTGTGGGAGTGCTGCAGTCGGACAGGAACGCGGAACAGGATCGGGCCGTCGTCGAGATCCTGGCCGAGAACCTCCAATCCCAGCCCGTCTACACGGAGGGCGATGCCCACAGGCTGTTCGAGGAGCTCGACCGAGGGCATATCCATCTGATCATCGGCGGCGTCCCGAAATCCACTCCGTTCAAGAAGGCCGGCTTCTCCAAGGCGGTGGGGCCGCTTTACGGCTCGGCCGAGGAGGAGAAGCGCGTTCTGGCCGTGCGCGCGGGCGAGAACGCGTTCCTGCTGAGGGTGAACCGCGCCATCGAGGCCGCGAAGGCCGCGGGAGCCTCGTCATGAGCGAGACTCATCCCGCATTGCCCGCCGAAATCGAACAGGCGATGCGGCGCGCCAAGAGGCTGTCCTGGATCAGCATCGGCCTCCTGACGTCCATCATCGTCGCCATGGCCCTCGTCATGGGCGGCAGCCAGGCCATGCGGACGGCCTGGGTGGAGGACATGCTCAGCCTTCTCCCGCCCATCGCCTTCCTCATTGCCCTGCGCCTGGAGGAGAAGCCGGCGACGAAGCAGTTTCCGTTCGGCTTCTACAGGGCCAACTCGCTCGCCTTTCTCATTGCCGCCACCGCGTTGACGGCCATGGGGGCGCTCATGCTCTACGAAGCGGGCGCCACCCTGATCAAACGCGAGCACCCGACGATCGGATCGTACAACCTGTTCGGCCACGAGATCTGGATGGGCTGGATCATGATCGCGGTCCTGATCTATTCCGTGATCCCGCCCATGATCCTGGGCCGGCTCAAGAAGCCCGTCGCCGCCAAGATCGCCGACAAGGTGCTGCACACGGATGCCCTGATGAATGCCGCCGACTGGCAGACCGGGCTCGCCGGCATCTTCGGGATCGTCGGCGTCGCCTTCGGCCTGTGGTGGGCGGATGCCGCGGCTGCGGGCTTCATCTCGTTCTCGATCCTGACGGACGGCTTGAAGTCGATGCGCTCATCCATCTTCGAGCTCATCGACGGCGCTCCCAGGAAGATCGACGGTCCCGAGATCGATCCGCTCGTGGACCGGCTGGTCGAGAGGCTCAAGGACGTGCATGGCGACGTGAACATTCAGGTGCGGGAGACCGGCCGCTTCATGCGGGCCGTGGTCGAGCCGCCCGACCGGCCCCATGTCTCCGGCGAGCGCGCGCGGTCGCTGATCGGCGACGACGAGGCCTGGCGCCTGATCGAGGTGGCCCTGGAGCAGCGCGAGGACAGGCCGGAGCGCGCGAAGGGATGAGGGGTGGATCCTCTTCGCCCATTCGGGCGAGGGGAGGCCGTTGCACCACTTGTCGTCTCCCATGCTAAAGGCTCGGGCGTCCAACTGCCGAAGCATGACGGAGAAGCGCCCTTGGCCGTGCGACCACTCGTGTTCTTTCCCGATCCCCGACTGCGCCGGAAGGCGGAGGCCGTCGCCGCCTTCGACGACGGGCTGCGGACGCTCGTGCAGGACCTCCACGACACCATGAAGGCCGCGCCGGGGGTCGGGATCACGGCGCCGCATGTAGGGATCCTCCAGCGGGTGACCGTCATCCAGCTCGATCCCGCCAGCGAGCGGAAGGTCTACGTCAATCCGGAGATCGTCTGGTTCTCCGACGATCTGATCCGGCACACGGAGGGCAGCGTCTCCATGCCGGGCGTGACCGAGGAGATCGAGCGTCCGGCACGGGTGCGGGTGCGTTACCGGGATGTGGAGGGCGCCGGGCGCGAGGAGGAGGCCGAGGGCTTCATGGCCGTATGCCTGCAACACGAGATCGACCAGCTCGACGGCATCTTCTGGATCGACCGCCTTTCCCGGCTCAAGCGCGAGCGCACGGTCAAGCGGTACGAGAAGCTCCGCCGCGCACAGGGGTGAGACTTCAGGGCATCGACCTTTTTCGGCTCTCGCGTGTTGTGCCTACTGCGACTCTCAGCAGGAGGATACGGACGCACATGCCTTCCGACGGCGACATTCTCGATTGCCTCATCATCGGCGGCGGCCCGGCCGGGCTCACGGCGGCGCTCTATCTCGCGCGCTTCAAACGCCGCTTCCTCGTCGTCGACAGTGGAGCGCCGCGGGCTGCGTGGATCCCTACGAGTCACAACATCCCGGTGTTCGCGGAAGGCATCTCGGGCAAGGACATCATCGCCCGCGCGCGGGAGAACCTGGAGCAGTACGGCCCCTGCATCGAAGCCGGCATGGTGACGGGCCTGCGCAAGCAGCCCGACCGTTTCGTGGCGCTGGTCGAAGGCAACGGCGCCGGCACGCGCCAGATCGCGGCCCGGCGCGTCCTGCTGGCGACGGGCGCGGTCGATATCGAACCGGATCTTCCGGACCTGCCGAACGCGGTTCAGCGCGGACTCATCCGCTACTGCCCGATCTGCGATGGGTACGAATCCCGCGACCAGAAGGTGGCGGTCATCGGATACGGCGACCACGGCCTTGGGGAGGCGGTCTTCATCGCCCGAACCTATTCCGACGACGTGACGCTCCTGACCCTGGGGCAGCCCATGCAGCTCGCGCCGGAGCAGCAGGCGAAGCTCGACGCGCACGGGATCAAGGTGATCGAGAATCCGGTCGAAGCCCTGGAGATGGAGGGAGACCGGATCGCCGCCATCAACGTGAACGGCCAGGAACACCGCTTCGACGTGCTCTATTCGGCGCTGGGCCTGAAATACCGCTCCGATCTCGCCGTTTCGCTCGACGCCGAGCACGATCCCTCCGGCAGCCTGATCGTGGACAGCCATTGCCAGACCTCGGTGAAGGGGCTCTACGCGGCGGGCGACATCGTGCGCGGCATCGACCAGATCGTGGTCGCCATGGGTCACTCCGCTCTCGCCGCCATCCACATCCACAATCACTGCGAACTGCCGACGGAAGACGAACCCGGCGGAGCGTGAGCCTGCAAGCCTTAAGCCAGCGCCTTCGCAAGGAGCGGGAGGCTCGTGTCCATGCGGTAGTCGATGGAGGAGTGGTTGTCGTGGAACTCCTCGTAGATGTGGGGCACGCCGGCCGCTTCGAGCTTCCGGTGCAGGATGCGCGAGCCGTAGACCAGGTTGTACTGGTCGATATCGCCGCAATCGATGAAGAGCAGCTTCAGCTTGCGCAGGGATTCGAGGTGCTCGGGCTCGTCCGCCATGCGCAGCGGGTCCCAGCGAAGCCAGTTGGCCCAGCGCTCGGCCATGAGTTCGCCCGTATGGAGATCGACCGGCAGCCGCACCCCGTAGAACTGGCTCGGATCCGGGTCGAAGGTCGCGGCCTGGGCCAGGATCATGAGGGTATGCCAGTCCGCATCCTTGGCCTTCGGGCCTTCCTCGAACTTGCGGATGAACGCCTCGATGGACATGCCGAAGCCGGACAGGTGGCGCAGGGCGCCGGCGAACTCGCCCAGGTGATAGAGATATTCGAAGCCCACATCCCCCGAATGGGAGGCGGCGGCCGACCAGACGGACCCGCCATGCCTGAGGGCGTGGACGAGGGTGCCGTAGCCGCCCGAGCTCTTGCCGAACACGCCCCGCCGTCCGTCGCCGCCGCAGCCGAAGCGATTCTCCACGAAGGGGAGCATCTCGCGGATGAGAAAGGTCTCCCAGGGCCCCGTCGCCGCGCTGTCGATGTACTGGTTGCCGCCGAGCCGGGTGAAGCAGTCGGGAAAGGCCACCACGACCGGCGGCATCATCCCGGTGGCGATCAGGCGGTCGAGGCGCTCGGGCACGTTCTCGCCGTAGTTCTTCCAGTTGGTGTGGCCGAGGCCGCTCCCGGTATACCCGGCGAGATCGACGAGGAGGGGCAGCCCGCGCCCGTCATGGCCGGCGGGGACATAGACGTCGATCCGGCGGCGGGCGGGGTCGCCGAGGAGATTGCCTTTCAGGCACTCGCTGTCGATCCGGAGAGTGTGAACGACGCCTTCCGGCGCGCTGTGGTTCCTGCGCATCGTCATCCTCGTTGAGTCGGGCTGGGGGCGGGTTTGACCGCATGGCGACCAAATGTCCATAAATGGGGCAGCCGCGGCGGTTAATAAGTCCTTACCCCACCTAGCCATTCCGAGGCTTCCGGCGCTACGGTGCGAGCACATTCCGCATTCAAACGGCCGTGACTTGGGGGAGTAATCATGTCCGACGGTTTCCTGCCACGATGGACCCTGAAAACCGAAGGGGTCATCATGCCCGACGAGCGTCTGCCGTCGGGTCAGATGTTCATTCTCGGGCTGCAGCATGTGGTCGCCATGTTCGGCGCCACGGTGCTGGCGCCGCTTCTGATGGGTTTCGACCCCAACGTGTCGATCCTCTTCTCCGGCATCGCGACGATCATCTTCTTCTTCATCGTGGGCGGCCGGGTCCCGAGCTATCTCGGATCGAGCTTCGCCTTCATCGGCCCGGTGCTGGTCGCAACGGGAGCCTCGGTCGGGGCGCCGAACCCCAACATTCCCCTGGCGCTGGGCGGCATCATCGCGGCGGGCGCGCTCTATTTCCTGATCGGCCTCGTGGTCCAGCTCGCCGGCCATCGCTGGGTCGAGCGGCTCATGCCGCCGGTCGTGACCGGCGCCATCGTGGCCGCCATCGGCCTCGTGCTCGCTCCCATCGCGATCTCGAGCGCCTCCGGCGTCACGCCCGACAACGCGGAAGGCACCGCCTTCGCCCGCTGGATCGCGCTCACCACGGTGGTGGCGGTCGGCATCATCGCGGTCTATGCGCCGGGCATCTGGCGCCGGCTGCCGGTGCTGGTCGGCGGGGCGATCGGGTATCTGGTCTATTTCATCTGCGCCAACATGCTGGGCCTCGGCCAGCCGGTGGACTTCACCAAGGTCGGAGAGGCGGCCTGGTTCGGCCTGCCCACCTTCCAGAGCCCGGTCTTCAACATCCAGGCCATCAGCCTGATCGCGCCGGTGGCGATCATCCTCGTGGCTGAGAACCTCGGGCACATCAAGGCCATCGGGGCCATGACCGGCCGCAATCTCGATCCCTATCTCGGCCGCGCCTTCATGGGCGACGGCATCGCCACCATGCTCTCGGGCGCCGCGGGCGGCACCGGCATGACCACCTACGCGGAAAACATGGGCGTCATGGCGGTCACCCGCATCTACTCGACGCTCATCTTCGTCATCGCGGCCGGCATCGCGCTGCTGCTCGGCCTGTCGCCGAAGTTCGGCGCCTTCATCGGCACCATTCCGGGGCCGGTTCTGGGCGGCCTGTCGATCGTGGTGTTCGGCCTGATCGCCGCGACGGCGGGCCGGATCTGGGTGGAGAACGGGGTCGACTTCTCGAACCCGCGCAACCTGATCACCGTGGCCGTGGCCCTGGTGCTCGGCGCCGGCAACTTCAAGCTGAACGTGGGGGGCTTCACCCTCGACGGCATCGGCACGGCGACCTTCGGGGCCATCATCCTCTACCACATCCTGAACATGGGACAGACCGCCACCGCCGCGGAGCGGCCGCGTGCTGCGGAATAGCCCTATCCCACCAGGAACACGCTTCTGGAGCCCGCGTTGAGAAACAACGCGGGCTTCGTCTTTTTACGGGCCTGCTTTCGTTCGTCGCCTCCGGTCCACGAGACCGCATCCTTCCACTTCGCGGAGACGTCATGAGCCCCGACCAGAACCAGACCCTGCCGCCGCAGACCCAGGACCAGCAGCCCGGTCGCGAGACCCAGATGAATCCCAGGCCCGACTACGAGCCGCGCTATCCCGGCAGCGGACGGCTCCAGGGCAAGACCGCGCTCGTCACCGGCGGGGACAGCGGCATCGGCCGCGCCGTCGCGGTTCTCTTCGCCCGCGAGGGCGCGAACGTCGCCATCGTCTATCTCAACGAGGGCGAGGATGCGCAGGAGACGAAGCGCCTCGTGGAGCGCGAGGGCGGCAAGTGCATGACGATCGCCGGAGACGTGGGCGATCCCGGCTTCTGCCAGGCCGCCGTGGACCGTACGATCAAGGAATTCGGCCGGGTCGACGTGCTGGTCAACAACGCGGCGGAGCAGCACCCGCAGAAGGAAATCGAGGACATCAGCGAGGATCAGCTCCAGCGCACGTTCCGCACCAACATCTTCGGCTATTTCCACATGGTCCAGGCCGCCATGCCGCACCTGAAGGAAGGCGCCTCGATCATCAACACCACGTCGGTCACGGCCTATCGCGGCAGCTCCGAACTGCTGGACTACAGCGCCACGAAGGGCGCCATTGTCGCCTTCACGCGCTCGCTGGCGCAGAAGCTGGCGGGGCAGGGCATCCGGGTCAACGGCGTGGCGCCGGGGCCGATCTGGACGCCGCTGATCCCCTCGACCTTCCCGGAAGACAAGGTCAAGTCCTTCGGGGCCAACACGCCGATGAAGCGTCCGGGCCAGCCGAACGAGGTGGCCCCGAGCTATCTGTTCCTGGCCTGTGCCGACGCCTCCTACATCACCGGCTCGGTCCTGCACCCGAACGGCGGCGACCCGACGGAGTCCTGACACGAAAAAAGGGCGGCACCATCAGGAGCCGCCCTCGATCTTCGTAGCGATGGCAGCGGCCGGTCAGCGCCGCCGCCGAACCCTCACGGGGACGGGAGCTGGAGCCGACGCCGACATGGCAAAGAAGAGCATCAGCGCGGAGAGAGATCCGCCGATGAGAAAAAGAACTTCTGCGATCTCGACGTTAGACGCCAGACCGGTCATGGCAGCAAAGGCCGCAATGATCGTGAAAATAAAAAATGCTCGAAGGGCAACTGGCCTGTTCATCGGATTCGTCTCCCAATTGTTTTGGGAAACGTGGGGACGGGAGGTCGGTTCCATACCTAAGGTGGGCTCCTTTATACTTCCGAGGCTTTCCCAAAAACTGTCCAATTGAGTCTTTTTGACGGAACTCCACAGTCGCGCTTGACGTTGGTTGAGTGTCATCGGCCCAGGCCGATCCCATAGTATGCGAGGTAACATCATGCTCGGTTGGGCAGTCACTTTTCTCATCATCGCGCTGGTCGCCGCCCTGTTCGGCTTCGGCGGCATCGCCGGCACCGCGGTCGAGATCGCCAAGCTCATCTTCTTCGTTGCCATCGTTCTGTTCGCCATCTCCGCCGTCATCGGTCTGATGCGTGGACGAAACCCGATGTGACGTTGCGGAACGAGTTGAAGACAAAAACGCCGCCCGGTTCGGGCGGCGTTTTTGTTGGCGCAGGGCAGGCGAGGGGGCGGAACGACAGGCCTCAGACCGAACTCTGAAGCGCGGCGCGGGTCATGCGGTCGGGACCCAGATCCTCTGCGTCGCCCACGTCGAGAGAGGCGGCGAGACGGGACCGGGCGCGGTTGACTCGGCTCTTGATCGTTCCGACGGCGCAGCCGCAGATGCTCGCGGCCTCCTCGTAGGAGAAGCCCGAGGCTCCGACCAGGAGCAGGGCTTCCCTCTGGTCCGGCGGGAGCGTCGCCAGGGCCGTCCTGAAATCCTCCAGATCCAGGTGCGAACCCTGCTCCGGCAGGGCTTTCAGCCGGCCGGCATAGGACCCGTCGGGATCCTCCACCTCGCGGCGGCGCTTGCGGTACTCGGAGTGGAACAGATTTCGCAGGATTGTGAACAGCCAGGCGTTCAGGTTCGTGCCGGGCTCGAAGCGATGAAGGTTGGACAGGGCGCGGAGGAGGGTGTCCTGGACGAGATCGTCGGCGCGGTCGACGTGGCCGGAAAGGGATATTGCGAAGGCGCGGAGGCTTGGAACGGCAGCGAGGAGAGCGTCTCGGAGGTCAGGCTCCGGAGTCATGGGATGTCTCCCTGTCCTTCTTCTCCAGCTGATCCAGCAGGTTCTTGAAGCGATCGGGGACAGGTTGCTGCATCAGCTCGTCGTACATGGCGCGCAACTGGTCGCCGATGCGCTTCTGGCTGGTGCTGTCGAGCTTGGGATCGGCGGCAAGCGTCTCGTTGAGGTCCGAGTCAGGTATGACACGAGCCAGCTTGTTCCCCTTCTCACCCGTCATTGGCATCCCCTTGCCATCCCCGATTCGACCGGGATAGTAACCTTGGCAGTATCTCAAATCGTTTTGAGCAACAACGCATATCCTCGTCGCAGGTTCCAACGGATGGAACTTTCGCATGGCTGCCGAGTTGAATGGTCCGTATCGGTACAATGAGTCAAAAGCACATAAGGGGAAGCGAATGTCGACAGCTCAGCTTGTCGTCCAGCACTTACCGTATCTTCGACGCTATGCCCGAGCCCTCACAGGCAGCCAGATGGCGGGCGATGCCTATGTTGCGGCCACACTTGAAACCCTGGTAAGCGAGCCTGAGACGATCGGCCCTTCCGGTAACGTGAAGGTCGAGCTTTTCCAGGTCTTCACGCGGATCTGGAATTCCCTGTCGGTCAATGGCCGCAGCGACCAGATCCAGCGCGACCTGCCGGCCGAGGTTCGGCTGGGGCAGATCACTCCGCTGCCGCGTCAGGCCTTCCTGCTTTCCTGCCTCGAGGGCTTCGGAGAGGAAGAGGTCGGCCAGATCCTGAGCGTCGACACGCAGACGGTCCGTGAACTGGTCGACGAGGCCGGGCGCGAGCTGGCCGCCGACATGGCCACCGACATCCTCATCATCGAGGACGAGCCGCTCATCGCCATGGATCTCGAGGCCCTGGTCGAAGGGCTGGGCCACAACGTCACCGGCGTGGCGCGGACCCGCACCGAGGCGGTCAAACTCGCTTCCACCAAGCAGCCCGGTCTCATCCTGGCCGACATCCAGCTGGCCGATGGCAGCTCGGGTCTCGATGCGGTGAACGATCTTCTGAAGTCCTTCGAGGTTCCGGTGATCTTCATCACCGCTTATCCGGAGCGCTTCCTCACCGGCGAACGGCCGGAGCCGGCCTTCCTCATCGCCAAGCCCTTCCAGCCGGCCAACGTGTCGGCGGTCATCAGCCAGGCGCTGTTCTTCCAGCAGAGCGCCCGGCGGCGCGAGGTGCGGGCGACGGCCTGACCTTAATATTGCCAAGCTTGAAAGAAGTAAAAGCCCAGCCGAAAGGCTGGGCTTTTTCGTTATTGCAAAGCTGTGAGGAAATAAAAAAAGACGGGCTATAAAGCCCGTCTTAAGGTGCCGGCCAATGCACAAGGGGAATGCGGGGAGGACCAGGAGGCCGGTGCTTAAAGAACGCCAGTCTTCGACTAAAGGTTCCAGGTACTTTATTGAGTTTTTGCCGAAGTTTTCCTTAGGAACAGGACAGATACGGTCGCGTTGTTTTCCCACAAGATGCCGATGGGAAAGCAGGAGACGAGGATGTTCCGGACACCCGCAACAGTCATTGGGCTGGCAGCTGCGGCCTTTCTGGCGGGGAGCAAGGCTCCCGATGCGTTCAGCACGGCATCCCTTGCCGGTTCCGAGCCCGCCTCCCTTCAGGCCGCCCTTGCCCGGCAGGTCGTGTCCTCGGCCAAGGCGGACCGCATGGATGCCCCTCTCTCCCTGGAGGAGCGCCTGACGGTCTCCACGGTCGAACTGGTGGGCGTGTCCCAGGCCACCGTGATCCTGCGGGACCGCAACGGCGCCATTCTCTACAAGTCCGACCCGCAGTCCGGCACCACGACCTTCTCCAAGAACACCGAGCTCCCGGTCGTCACCCTCAAGGAAGAGACGCGTGGGCCCGCCGTGCAGCATCCGACGGTGCGGCGCGAAGGCAACGAGGCGCCCGCGGCCAATCCGAAGAAGCGGCGCAATCCGGTCGGCTGCCTCGGCGACGTCAGCCCCCTGGCGCGGGCCAGCGCGGACCGCTCCCCGAGCCTGTGCCTCGCGCTGCTCCAGCATTCGCTCATCTGATCGCGAGGGGCGGCCGGAGGCCGGCCGCCTGCAATTTGACGCGAGCTGCGCTTTCCGCTCGCGGCACGGCCCCGGGCCGACCTTGTTCCGAACGGAAGACGACGGCGGAACAATTTGCTCCAGCACAGGTTGATTTCATCAAGCTGGACGGTTCGCGCCCGTGCATGTCGGGTGGAACATTTCTTTTGTTGTCCAGTAATATTAACAAGTATTCATGTTCAGGCTGCAAATAAGCAGCGCCGCTCTCTGATGAGATATTCGGGGTCTCAGGGAACGATTACATGCGGCTCGCGTTTTGCCAACGCGCAGTATGGCGCATGAAGCGATTCAACGTACTTTCAGGAGAATAACCGATGCTGAAGACGCATATGGCGGCGTGCCTCGTCGCGACCATGTTCGTGGCGGCTCCCGCTCTCGCACAGACCTCGACGACCCCCTCCGGTGCGACGGATCGCCCGGTCGCTGCCGGTTCCGGCTCCACGGCGACCGGATCGCCTGCCATGCAGCCCAACACCGCCAACCAGGCCAATCCGGCTGCCGGCGGCATGTCCTCTCCCAACACTTCCGCCATGAACCAGGGTGGCGGCGCTCAGGGCCAGTTCATGACCCAGATGCAGCCGAACCAGATCATGGCCTCCAAGCTGATCGGCACCCGCGTCGTGAGCAGCAACAACGAGTCGATCGGTGACATCAACGACGTGATCGTCGATCGCAACGGCCAGGCCGTGGCGGCCGTGGTCGGCGTCGGCGGCTTCCTCGGCATCGGCGAGAAGGATGTCGCCGTTCCGTTCGATTCGCTCGAATTCGCCAGCCGCGACCAGGTGAATGCCATGAGCGGCAACAATGCCGGCGGCAACAACGCGGGCGGCAACGTCACCACCACCGGTTCGACTGCAGGTACTGCGACCGGCACCACCGGCACCACCGGAGCCGGCGGCGCCATGAGCGGCAACACCAACACGGCCGGCGCCTCCAACTCGACCGCCGGCAGCGGCGGCAACACCAATGAGCCGGAGCGCGTGGTGCTGCGCATGACGAAGGCCGAACTCCAGGCCGCGCCTGCCTTCAACACGAGCGGCAACAACAACGACAACAATGCCTCTGGCGCGGGCGGCGCGTCCGGAACCGGCACCACCGGCACCACGGGTGCGGGCGGCACGACGGCTCCCCAGCAGTAACCCGTCCTATAGCGGCATCGGAGCGGCGTCCGGCGAACCCCGGGCGCCGCTTTTCCATGGGACGGCTGCCGTGGGGGCGAAGACAAAATAAAAGGCGCGGTCATGAATGACCGCGCCTTGTAGGGTGCCGGCCCGAGGGGGCAATCGAACCGACCCGGTCATAACACCGCGACATGCGGTTGGTTCCGTAAAGATCTCTCTTTTTTGCCAGGAGGAACCGGCCGGTGCCTCCGGACGAGTTGCCGCATGAGGAACCGCGGCCATCCCGATACGTTGCTACGCAAGTACGGTGGGAGGAAGCCATGACCGCAACCAACGAAGTCGACGCCATTCTATCCCGTGAGGAACTGCCCGACGAATTCTGCCGCCTGGCATCGAGCTCCGCCCCCGGAGAGAAGCCGTCCATCGCCTCGATGCTGAGCGGGGTGGTCGCGGCGTGCGAGCAGCACGACGACGCCATTTGCCCCCTCCTGCTGCGGCGCCACCTGATCATTCCGGCATGGCAGAACAGTTTCGCAGTGCGGCCGGGGCAGCACATCTGAGGCCCGTAAAGTTAGGTTTGTTCAGTTCATGACCGCGACCCATTCGTTTTTCCATGAATCGGGGCCCGTCTCCGTCCTTTTTCACCCCAACACGGTTCCGATCGTCGATATTTTCCGCTGCATCAGCAGCTTCGACGATCAATACGATCTTGCCCTGCTCAACGGCCCGGAACAGGCCCTGATGGGGCTGACGCGGCCGGAAGCGGCGAAGGCGATCATTTCCGACGCCCTGCTGCTTGCCTTCGCCCTCGACCGGCAGCGGAGCCAGCCCCTGCAGCACGGGCCGATGAACTCGCGCCGGGGCAGCATGGACGAGTACTGTCTCATGGCCCTGATCGGCTCCGCGCGCATGCCGGATTCGGAGCTCGCCTTCGAGGCGGCTTCCGTGCTCGGGGTGGCGTCCCTCGACCTGATGACGTCCCTTGCCTCGGATCTGATCCGTCAGATCGACAATGGCGGGCTCATGTTCACCACACCGAGCGTATCCGAGTTCCGAGGCGTGGTGGGCGAGCGCGTGCTGTTCGAGGACGATCTGGGCGAGGTCCTCGGCCGATCGGAGCTCCGGTTCCGGTTCTGAAGGCGCGGGCTTCGGCCCGCTTTTTTGCGCATCGCCGGGACAAAAACTAAAGGGGCCGCTGAGCGGCCCCTTTACTTATGCAAATCAGTAAAAATCATTCCTGATTGTTACGGGTGCTACCCGAGGCCTGACCGCCTTTGCGGCCTGCTTCGGAGGCGAGTTCACGGTCTTGCGAGAAAGACCGCTTCTCGGCCGGAACGCTCTTGCCGCCTTTGCTGGCGATTTCGCGCTGCCGGTCACCGTCCATCGATGCGAAACCACGCTTCGAAGTCGAACTTCCTGTCGCCATCACATGCCTCCTTAACCGGATGTTCTACTGTCCTGAACAACCACCCTTAATTTCGATAGTTCCGCTTATTAGTTGGAGTTTTTAGCGTTTGCTTTGGCTCTACTGCAAAGCTAGGCTGTGGCATCGGAGGGTTCCTGTACGGCCGGCTCGCTGCCGTTCCGGCAGGGCTCATGGGCTCGGCCGCAGATCCGCCGTCGCGTCCGCTCGGGAAGACGGGACTCGATGGCTGTACGGGCCACGCCCGGTCGGCTATCCCTGTCCCCGGCTCCGCGCCTGCAGCGAGGGGAGGCGGGTCCCGCGCCCGCGGCATCCACCCGACGCGCGGCGACCGGCCGGAGCCTCAGGCGCGGTCATCAGAAGGACGATCCATGAGCTACGACAAGGACAACGTTTTCGCGAAGATCCTCAGGGGGGAGCTGCCGTGCCACAAGGTCTACGAGACCGACAGGGCGCTGGCGTTCATGGACATCATGCCGCGCGGCGACGGCCATGTTCTCGTCATCCCGAAGGTCGAGGCGCGCAACATCTTGGACATCGCGCCGGACGCGCTGGCCGATCTGTCGAAGGACGTCCAGATCGTCGCCAAGGCCGTGAAGCAGGCCTTCGACGCGGACGGACTGACGATCCAACAGTTCAACGAGAGTGCCGGCGGCCAGGTGGTGTTCCACCTGCATTTCCACGTGATCCCGCGCTTCGAGGGCGTTCCTCTCAAGCCCCATACCGGCCAGATGGAAGCGCCCGAGAAGCTGGCCGAGGCGGCCGAAAAGATCCGCGCCGCCCTGCGAGGGTAAGAATCGGGAACGGAGGGCGGCGGCCTCGCCGGGAGGCCACCGGATCGACTTACTTCGCCCAATCGAGCGACCGCTCGACCGCCTTGCACCACTCCGCATAGAGGCGCTGGCGCGTGCCGGCGTCGAAGGTGGGCTGCCAGCGCTTGTCCACGGCCCAATTCCGCACGAGTTCGTCGGTCCCGGCCCAGAAGCCGGTGGCAAGGCCGGCCGCATAGGCCGAGCCGAGGGCGGTGGTCTCGATCACCTTCGGGCGCAGGACCGGCACGTCGAGAATGTCCGCCTGGAACTGCATCAGGAGCTCGTTGACCACCATGCCGCCGTCGGTGCGCAGCTCCTTGACGGCGATCCCGGTATCCTTGGTCATCGCCTCCAGGACCTCGCGGGTCTGGAAGGCGGTCGCTTCCAGCGCCGCGCGGGCGATGTGGCCCTTGTTGGCATAGCGCGTGAGGCCGCCGATCAGGCCCCGGGCGCCTGCGTTCCAGTGCGGGGCGTAGAGGCCGGAGAAAGCGGGGACGATGGTCACGCCGCCATTGTCCTCGACGCCGCGCGCCAGGGTTTCGATATCGGTGCTGGCCTGGATGATGCCGAGATTGTCTCGCAGCCACTGCACGAGGGCGCCGGCAATCGCGATGGAGCCTTCCAGGGCATAGACGGTCTTGCCCTGTCCGAAACGGTAGCCCACCGTTGTGAGCAGGCCGCACTTGGACGGGTAGGGGGTCTCGCCGGTGTTCATCAGCATGAAGCAGCCGGTGCCGTAGGTGTTCTTGGCGTCGCCTTGCCCGAAGCAGGCCTGGCCCACGAGTGCCGCCTGCTGGTCGCCGAGAATGCCGGCGATCGGCACGCCCGCCAGAAGGTCCACCGCCTCGCCGTAGATCTCGCCCGACGACACGATGGTGGGAAGGCAGGCGCGGGGAATGTCGAACAAGGCCAGGATCTCGTCGTCCCAGGCCAGGTCGTGCAGGTTCATGAGCTGCGTACGGCTGGCATTGGTCACGTCGGTGATGTGGCAGCGGCCGCCTGTGAGGTTCCAGACGAGCCAGCTGTCCACGGTGCCGAAGAGCACGTCGCCCGCCGCGGCCTTCTCCCGGGCGCCGGGCACGTTGTCGAGAAGCCAGCGCAGCTTGAGGCCGGAGAAATAGCTCGTCAGGGGCAGGCCGGTCTTGTCGCGCAGACGGTCGTAGCCGCCGTCCCTGGCGAATTCCTGCACCATCGGGTCGACGCGGGTATCCTGCCAGACCAGGGCGTTGTGCAGGGGCTTGCCGGTATGCCGGTCCCAGATCAGCGTGGTCTCGCGCTGGTTGGTGATGCCGATGGCGGCGAGATCCCGGGGCGCCAGGCCCCTCTTGGCCAGGGCGTCCGCGATGACGGCTTGCGTGTTGCGCCAGATCTCCAGCGAATCGTGCTCCACATGACCCGCCTTGGGATAGATCTGCTCGTGCTCCTTCTGGGCGACGGAGACGATGCTTCCCGACCGGTCGAAGACGATGAAGCGCGAGCTGGTCGTGCCCTGGTCGATGGCGCCGACGTAGTTGGCCATGATTTCCCCCGAGAGTTCAGATGCGGCTTATTGGGCGGCGATGGCGGCCGCGTTCCGCTTGGCGATGTGGGCGTCGATGGCCTGAGCGGCGCCCGGAGGCACGTGCAGGCCGAGCTTGGACCGGCGCCAGAGGATGTCCTCCGAGCTGCGGGCCCACTCGCGGCGGACCAGGTAATCGACCTCCGCGGCCGTCAGGCCGGCGCCGAAATCCTCGCCGAGATCGGCCATGGACTTGGCCGAGCCCAGAAGCTCCTCGATCCGGGTGCCGTAGGCGCGGGCGAGCCGGTGGGCGAGGCCTTCCGGCAGGAAGGGCCAGCGCGACCGGACGGTGGCGAAGAACCGGTCGAAATCCGCATCGGGCATGTCGCCGCCCGGCATCTTGGCCGTTTCGGTCCAGGCCGGCTTCATGCCGGGGAAATAGGATTTCAGCTCCTCGAGCGCGTGCTCGGCGAGCTTGCGGAAGGTGGTGATCTTGCCGCCGAAGATCGACAGGACCGGCGCCTGGCCGGGAGCCCCGTCGAGATCGAACACGTAGTCGCGGGTCACGGCGGAGGCGTTGGAGGAGCCGTCGTCGAAGAGGGGGCGCACGCCCGAATAGGACCAGACCACGTCCGAGGGCTTCACCTCCCGCTTGAAGAAGTGGTTCACCACGTTGCAGAGGTACTGGATCTCGTTCTCGTCGATGACGACCTTCTTATCAGGGATGGCCTCCACCGGGATATCCGTGGTGCCCACCAGGGTGAACTTCTCCTGGTAGGGGATCGCGAACACGATGCGCTTGTCCGTGTTCTGCAGGATGAAGGCCTCCTTCGTGTCGAAGAGCTTGGGCACCACGATGTGGCTTCCCTTCACGAGGCGCACGTTCTTCTGGGTGTTCAAGCCGAGCTTGGAATTGAGCACGTCGGCCACGAAGGGGCCGCCCGCATTGACGAGGGCGCGGGCGCGCACCTCCGTCGTCTCGCCGGTCTCGGCGTTCTGGAGCGTGGCGACCCAGACGTCGCCCTCGCGCCGCGCGGCGGTCAGCTTCGTGCGCACGCGGATGTCTGCGCCGCGTTCGAAGGCATCCAGCGCGTTCAGCGCCACCATGCGGCTGTCCTCGACCCAGCAGTCGGAATAGACGAAGGCCGTGTCGAAGCCCGGTTTCAGGGCCTGGCCGGCCGGATGCCGGGTGAGCTTGATCGTCTCCGTGCCCGGCAGCTTCTTGCGCGGGGCGAGGTTGTCGTAGAGGAAGAGGCCGATCCGCACGAACCAGGCGGGGCGGATGCCCTTCTCGTGGGGCAGGATGAAGCGCAGCGGCCAGATGATGTGGGGCGCGGAGTTCAGCAGGCGCTCGCGCTCGAACAGGGCCTCGCGGACCAGACGGAACTCGTAATATTCCAGATAGCGCAGGCCGCCGTGGATCAGCTTGGTGCTGGCGGAGGAGGTGTAGCCGGCGAGGTCGCCCTGCTCGCAGAGAACCACCGAAAGGCCCCGGCCGACAGCATCGCGCGCGATGCCCGCGCCGTTGATGCCGCCGCCAACAATCAGAAGATCAGTCACTGTCGTCACGAACGCGTCTTTCCTTGAGACCGGGCGATCCCGGTCTCCTGCAAATGTTTCCTTTAGCCGTCTAACGCAAGGCTTTTCTAGCGGGATTCACCGCCCCTCGCCACGGCGAGGTTTAGCATGAAAGCGATGAGGGAGCAGAGGGCCATAGCGAAGCACAGGAATACGACAGCGTCATAACTCCCCCTCCAGGCCCAGAGCGCTCCGAACGCGAAGGGCGTCGCCGCCATGGAGACCCGGACCGGCATGGCGATCATGCCTTGGATCAGGCCGTAATTCTCGCGCCCGAACAGCTCCGGCGGCAGGAGCGCCCTCACGATGGTCATCATCCCGGCGGAGGCGCCGTAGAGGGCCGCGAAGGCCAGGATCAGCCAGGAGCCCGGGGGGATGAAGGGCAGGAGGCCGAAGGCCAGGACGTTGAGCCCCATGGTGAGCACGCCGACGCCCTTGAGGCTCAGCGCCCGCTCCCCGAACCCGGTGAGGAACCGGGCCGCCACCTGGGCGGGGCCGATCACCGCGAAGGCGGCGACGGCCGAATCGAGGCTGAAGCCCCGCTCGACCAGGAGCGGGATGAGGTGGACCGGGATGCCGGTCGCGATCATGCCCTGGAGCACCGACGTGACCACGAACAACCAGAACGATGCCGAGGTGAGGACCCGCCGCGCGCCCGAGGGGGGCGGTGCGGCCGGCCCGGGTCCCGGGTTGGCCGCATGGGCGCCCGAGCGCGGAATGCTCAGCCCTTCCAGCACGGCGCAGAGGCCGAGATTGAGCCCTGCCAGCACCAGGAGGGCTCCGCGCCAGCCATACGCCTCGATCAGCAGGTGGGTGAGAGGGATGAACACGGTGCTGGCGAAGCCCGCCACCAGGGTCATGAAGGTGATCCCCCGCCGGGTCAGCAGGTGGAGGTGGCCGGCCAGGATCGCGAAGGCGGGCTCGTAGAACACCGCGCTCATGGCGATGCCGAGGCCGAACCAGATCAGCAGGAAGGACGGATAGCTCTCCGTCTGCGACCAGAGGGCGAGGAGAGCGGCCGCCAGGATCGAGCCGCCGGTCATCACGGCCCGGCCGTAACCGAGATCGATGAGGCGGCCGACCGGCACAGAGAAGAGGGCCGAGGAGCCCAGCGCCAGCGAAAAGGCGGCCGTCAGTGCCGTTTTCGACCAGCCGAGCTCCTGCTCCATGGGCTCGATGATGAGCGCGAAGGCATAGAAGATCGTCCCATAGGAGATCGTGACGGCAATCGAGAGCGCCGAGACGAAGCGCCAAGGCATGCGAGGGGGAGAGGACATGGCGGCCTTGAGACAATCGTCCGAAAGAAGAACGATCCTTGCTCTTATGTCATCGGCGGCGGTTGACGGATAGGCCTTTAGCCCTCATATGCACAACACGGCGTCAGCGCTCCGCATCCGGAGCCGCTTGAGCGGGACTGCGTGACGGATATTCGCCGCAACGGCGAAGGCCCGGTCCCCTTCTTCAATCGCTCCAACCGTACGACGGCCCCATCACGCGGGTTGTCGCCTTAGAGCCCGGAAACGCCTGTTTCCTTGGAAGATCAAGCCTTTAGGGCTCGCCAATATCTGTTCGAAAGACAATACCCTTTGACCCTATTCTCCGATTTCGGATTGGCTCAGCCGATCCTCAAGGCGCTCGCATCCGAGGGCTATGAGAAGCCCACGCCGATCCAGGCGCAGACCATTCCGCTTGCGCTCGAAGGCCGCGACGTGTGCGGCATCGCCCAGACGGGAACCGGCAAGACGGCGGCCTTCGCGCTGCCGATCCTCCACCGCCTGGCCCAGAACCCGCGTCCGAAGGCCCCCAAGGGCTGCCGCGTGCTGGTGCTGAGCCCGACCCGCGAACTCGCCGGCCAGATCGCCGACAGCTTCCGGGTCTACGGCCGCAATCTCCGCCTCTCGACTTCAGTCGTGTTCGGCGGCGTGACCATCGGCAAGCAGGAGCGTGAGCTCTCCGGCGGCGTCGACGTCCTCGTCGCCACCCCCGGCCGGCTGCTCGACCTCATCGACCGCAAGTCGCTGACCTTGCGCGACGTGGAAATCCTCGTCCTCGACGAGGCCGACCAGATGCTCGACCTCGGCTTCATCCATGCGCTCAAGCGCATCGTGAAGCTGCTGCCCGCCAAGCGCCAGAGCCTGTTCTTCTCGGCCACGATGCCGAAGACCATCTCGTCGCTGGCGGACGACTTCCTGCGCGATCCGGCCAAGGTGGCCGTCACCCCGGTGGCGACCACGGCGGAGCGCGTGGAGCAGAGCGTCATGTTCGTCTCGACGGGCCGCAAGCAGGCCCTGCTCGAGATCGTCCTGAAGGACGAGAGCATCGACCGCGTCCTCGTCTTCACCCGCACCAAGCACGGGGCGGACAAGGTCGTGCGCTCGCTCGACAAGGCCGGCATCGTCGGCGCGGCGATCCACGGCAACAAGTCCCAGCCGCAGCGCGAGCGGGCCCTTGCGGCCTTCCGTGACGGCAGCTGCCGGGTTCTGGTGGCGACCGACATCGCGGCGCGCGGCATCGACGTCGAGGGCGTGTCTCACGTCATCAACTACGACCTGCCGAACGTTCCGGAATCTTATGTCCACCGCATCGGCCGCACGGCGCGTGCCGGCGCGACCGGCCTCGCGATCTCGTTCTGCAACGACGAGGAGCGGGCCTACCTGAAGGACATCGAGAAGCTGACCCGCCTCAAGGTGCCGGTGGCGAGCCTGCCGGAAGGCTTCTCGGCCGGTCCGGTCGGCGGCGAGGCGGCTCCCGAGCCGCGCCGCGAGCAGCCGCAGCGCGGACGCCCGGCCCCCCATGCCCGCGGGCACCAGGGCCACGGCCAGCCCCGTTCGGCCGACCCGAACGCGGAGCGCGGCCCCAAGCGCCGTCGCGGTCGCGGCGGAAAGCCCGCAGGCGGACAGCCGGGCGAGGCCCGTCAGCCGCAGGCGGCCCAGCACGGCAAGCCCGCCCAGAAGGCGGCCCCCAAGGCTGCTCCCCGGCGTGGCGACGGCCGCAACGACGGGATGCAGGTCGCATGGCTCGACAAGGCGCCGCGGCGCCGCTGAGGCCTGCTCAAAATGACGAATAAATAAAGGCGCCTTCGGGCGCCTTTTTCGTTGCTTGGGTTCCCCAGCCGTCATTCCGGGGCGAGCGCAGCGAGAGCCCGGAACCCATAACCGCTACGATGCAGGATGAGGCAGGAAGCTCATCGTTCTCTCCTGAAGCCTTCGTATTCATAGGTTCCGGGCTCGGCTCTTCGAGCCGCCCCAGAATGACAACCCTCAGTTCTTCGCCTGCAGCAGGCTCTTCTCCAGCATCACGTGGACGCCCTTGTTGCCGTTGACCACCTGGGTGATCCGCAGATCGGCCGCGAGGCTGCACAGGGCGTAGGCCTCCGCCTTCTCGATGCTGGTCCGGGCGACGATCAGGTCGATCATGTCGCGCAGGGCGATCACCACGCATTGATCGAGGTCGGGATCGAACGCCATGGTCATGACGTGCGTCTCCGTCTCGGCCATGGGCCAGGTGAGGCGCATGTCGTCCCGCAGGTGCAGCTCGAAGGTGCCGATCAGGCCGGTCTCGATGGCGGTGACGCAGACCTCGCCGTCGCCCTGGACGCCATGGCCGTCGCCGACGGAGAACAGGGCGCCGTCCACGTGGATCGGCAGGTAGAGCGTGGTTCCCGCGACCAGTTCCTTGTTGTCGAGGTTGCCGCCGTTGCGGCGCGGCGGCAGCGTGCTGAGCGCCCCCCAGGCGGCGGGCGGCGCCACGGCCATCACGCCGAAGAAGGGCTTGAGCGGAAGCTCCAGGCCCCAGGGGAGGCGGCCGGTCATCCGATCCCGGTCGAGCGGGATGTGCATCAGGTGCATCTCGTCGAAATCGTCGGGCAGGGCGCCCTTGAGCGGCGCCACATAGGTGAAGCCCCAGTCGTAATGCAGGTCGATGGCCTTGATCCGGACCTCGAGAACCTGACCCGCCTTCGCGCCCCGAATGGCGACGGGTCCCGTGCAGATGTGGCCCGGCAGCTTCGGCGTCCGCGTCGCGTGAATGGCGGAAAGGGCCTCGGGCACCGCGAGGGGCGCCTTCGGCATCACCTCCGGACTGCCCGACACGGTCGAAATCGTGACCGTGTCGCCGGAATCGACCGTCACGAGCGGTGCGAGTCCGGCGTCGAAATAACCCCAGTGAACGGTGTCGGGGGAGGCATCAAGTCGGTGTTCTGCCACGGGAATCCTCTGCGCATGGAATGCCGGCGCGGGCCTTCGCGGCGCACCGGCACGGTGGTTGAAATGTCTCGCATTCCCTTGAGGCAAGGGCAACCGGGTGACCTCACCACGAGGCGAAGAACGTGAAGTCCCGGCGTATCGGCTTCCAGGTCTGCACCTGCCGCGGCTCGCGCAGGAGATCGGGCAGGCGCTCCCAAAAGGTCTTGCGGTAGTCCCGGTGCATCTGGACCTGCACCACGTCGTCGAGATCGGCCCAGGTCTCGTAGAGCATGAAACGGGACGGATCCTCCGGGTCCTGGTGCAGGACGGCGTTGATGAAGGTCGGTTCGTGGCGCATGGCGTCGAGTACCGGCGTCAGCAGGTCCAAGAATGCCTCTTCGCAGCCCGGCTTGAGGGCAACGGTGATGATGAAGGTCACGTCGTCTTTCGGGCCGTCCTGCCTCTCCTCGCGGGCGAGATCGGGATGATGTCTCATGGGCTCTCTCCTTCAGGTGCGATGCACGGAGGATCGTCCCTGGTGGGAGCGAAAGAAATTACCCGGCAGGTAACGGTCCGTTCCTGTCGAGCGCCGTTCCGGGAACGGTCCGACGCGACCCTTCGTTCGCATCCGCGTCAGTGATACGGATCCGCCGCGTCGCGCAGGCCGTCGCCCATGAAGTTGAAGGCGAGGACCACGATCACCACGGGGGCGATGGGAAAGAGCAGCCACGGGTGGAGCTGCACGGCGGCGAGATTCTGCGCCTCGTTGAGCAGCACGCCCCAACTCGTCACCGGCGGACGCAGGCCGAGCCCCAGGAAGGAGAGGGCGGTCTCGCCCAGGATCATGGACGGGATCGACAGGGTCGCGGAGGCGATCAGGTGGCTCATGAAGTTGGGGATGAGATGGCGCCCGATGATGCGCCTCTTCGAGGCCCCCATCAGCTCCGCCGCCTTCACGAAATCCTCCTCGCGCAGCGACAGCAGCTTGGAGCGCACCGCGCGGGCGAGGCCCGGCCAGTCGAGAAGGCCGAGGATGATCGTGATGCCGAAGAAGACGAGGATCGGGCTCCAGTTGGGCGGCAGGGCCGCGGACAGGGCGAGCCAGAGCGGCAGCTCCGGCAGGGAGCGCAGGATCTCGATGATGCGCTGGATCACGTGATCGACCCAGCCGCCGAGATAGCCGGCGAGGCCGCCGAACAGGAGGCCGAGGGAGAACGATACCGCGATGCCGACGATGCCGATGGTGAGCGAGATGCGCGCCCCGTAGATGATGCGCGAGAGCAGGTCGCGGCCGAGCCGGTCCGTTCCCATGATGAACAGGGTGCCGTTCTCGGGCGGGCAGAAGAGGTGGAAGTCCGTCGTCCACAGGCCCCAGAACTCGTAGGCGTCGCCCCGGCAGAGGAAACGGATCGGCTGCGGATTGGAGGTGTCGACCGTGTAGACCCGCCGGAAGGTCTCCAGGTCGAAGCTCTGCGAATAGGGATAGACGAAGGGGCCGACGAAGCGGCCCTCGTGCATCAGATGCACCCTTTGCGGGGGCGCATAGAGGAACTCGCCGTTGCGCTTGGTCTGGTTGTAGGGTGCGATCACCTCGACGAAGGGCACTACCAGATAGAAGGCGAGCAGGATGAACGCGGCGGCCACCGCGACCTTGTGGCGGCGGAACTTCCACCACATCAGCCGCCAGGACGAGGCGCGGTAGAAGCTTTCGTTCTCCGCGCCGACGGGCTCCGTCGCGCCGGGATCGAAGGGCGTGGGATCGACGAAATGGCGCCGGGAGGGAGCGACCTCGTTCATCGGCTGCCTCCCAGGCGAATGCGGGGATCGAGCAGGGCGAGCAGGAGGTCGGAGACCATCATGCCGATCACCGTCAGCACCGCGACGAACATCAGGATGAAGCCGGCCAGGAACTGGTCCTGGCTCTTCAGGGCGCCGAGCAGGATCGGTCCCACCGTCGGCAGGCTCAGGACCAGCGACACGAGCACCGAGCCCGAGATCAGATGCGGCAGGAGGTTGCCGATATCGGCGATGAACGGATTCAGCGACATGCGGAACGGATACTTGAGAAGCGCCTTGCCCGGCGGCAGGCCCTTGGCCTTCGCGGTCACGTAGTACTGCTTGCCGAGCTCGTCGAGAAGGTTGGCGCGCATGCGCCGGATCATGGCCGCCGTGCCCGAGAGGCCGATGACCAGGGTCGGCACGATCAGGTGGGACAGGAGCGACTTGGTCTTGTCCCAGGTCCAGGGTTCGCCCGCATATTGCGCGTCGTAGAGCCCGCCGATGGAGACGCCGAACCAGCGGTTCATGTAGTAGAGCAGGATCAGGGCGAGCAGGAAGCTCGGCGTCGCAAGGCCGATATAGCCGATGAAGGTGGCGATGTAGTCGCCGACCGAATATTGCCGGGTCGCGGAGTAGATCGCGATGGGGATCGACACCACGTGGATGAAGATCACCACCGCCAGGTTGACGAGGAGCGTCAGCCACAAGGCGTCGCCCACCACCTCCGCCACCGGCCGGTCGAATTCGAACGACCAGCCCCAGTCGCCCTGGAGCAGGCCGGAAAAGCCGTTCGGCCCGGGCATCACGCCGATCCAGACCAGATATTGCTGCCATGCGGGCTTATCGAGCCCGTATTGCTGGATCAGGAATTCGGCCTTGGCGATGGAGGCGGATTCCCCCTGCGCCCGCAGTTCCGCGATCTGGTTGGTCAGGAAGTCTCCCGGCGGCAGCTTGATGATGAAGAACACCAGCGCCGAGATGATCAGGAGCGTCACGCACATGGTGACGAGGCGACGCAACAGAAAACGGATCATCGGCGGGCCTCTTTGCCGGCGGCCTTGTTCCAGTACAGCTCGTCAGGGCGGTAGATGCCGATCATGGCGGTCGGCTCCCAGCTGTAGAGCGCCTTGTCGGGCAGCCCGTGCAGGCCGTTGCGCAGGACGATGGGCTGCAGCGCGCCCGCGACCGTGCCGATCACCCACTGGTTCTCCGCATGGTTGCGCAGCATCTCGGTCCAGACCTCCCGCTGCACGGTTCTGTTGCCGGTGTTCATCCAGGTCTCGTAGAGCTGGAGGAGGCGCTCCGCTTCGGGAATGTCGACCGGGTCGCCGTTCTTGCCCTTGGTCTCCACGTACTGGCCCCATTTCGGCCAGGCGTAGTTGTCCTGGCGCATGGGGGCGTATTCCGTCGGCGGCATGATGGCCGTCGGAATGGCGTTGTCGAAGCCCGCGGACGCCACCATGACGGTGAGGCCGGCGTAGGACCGGTTGCGCAGGACGGTGCGGTCCTGCGGCTTGATGAACAGCTTCACGCCGATCTCGCGCCAGAACTCGGCGATCAGGGTCAGCCCGTCCACCACGAGGCTGCTTTCGCCGTCCGTCTCGACGATGATCTCCAGCTCCCGCCCGTCTGGCAGGAGGCGTATGCCCGCGCCGTTGCGCTCCGTCAGGCCGATCTCGTCCAGAAGGCGCGAGGCCTCCGCGGGATCGTAGGTGGCGTTGAGCGTCCGCAGCTCCGGAGAGAACAGGGGGCTTTCGGCCACCACCGTGTTGTTGCCCTCGACGCCGAGCCCGAAGAGGAGCGCGTTGTTCAGCGTCCTGCGGTCGATGCCCAGGGACAGGGCGCGGCGGTAGCGCACGTCCCGGTTCAGCTTGCGCCACACGGGATCGGTGGTGTTGAGGTTCGGATAGAGCGCCAGCTCCGTGCCGCGGGCATAGGGCCAGAGCAGGGTCTTGTAGCCCTTGGCCTTCTCGCCCTCCTTCAGGATCGGCACGTCGGTCATGGACAGGCCGCGGAACAGGAGGTCGACCTCGCCCGCATTGGCCTTGGCGGCGAAGAGGCCGGGGGCGGACACGTCCATGATGATCCGGTCGAGATAGGGAAGCTGCCGGCCCTCGTCGTCGATGCGGTGATAATAGGGATTGCGCTCGAAGACGAAGCGCGAGGCGGGCGCGGTATTGGTGATGCGCCAGGGCTGAAGGGTCGGCAGATCCGGGTTGGTCTGCTCCTTCATATCGTCGAGGCGGTTGTGCAGGGCGGCCCAGGATTTCAGCTTCTGCTTCCTGGCCTCCTCGTCGAGCGCCGCCTGGTCGGCATATTTGGCGTGAAAGCGCTTGAGATAGGCCGAGGCGCGGTAGATGCCGGGATCGAGCGGGCCTGCGAGCTGCGGCAGGAAACGCGGGTTCGGCTTGTCCCAGGTGTAGCGCACGGTCCGCTCGTCGAGCACCTCGAAGCGCGGGAGCTTGCCGTCCACCATCATGAACTCGGGCGGGCCCGCGGGGGACAGCTCCCGGTTCTGGGCCACGTCCTCCCAGTAATAGCGGAAATCCTCCGCCGTGAAGGGCGAGCCGTCCGACCAGCGATGCCCGGCGCGGAGGGTGAAGGTGAAGACGCGGTCGTCCTCGTTCTCCAGGCGCTCGAGAAGGTCGGGCTGGAGGTCGAGCTGCCGGTCGTAGCCGACGAGGCGCGTATAGGCATAGGTCGAGATGTAGCGGATGTCGCGCGCGCGCGGCACCAGCGTGACCACGTCCCCGCCGTAATCCCCGCCGGGCGGGTTCACCACGATGGAATTCTGCGGCAGCCGTTCGGCCAGCGGCGGCAGTTCGTTCTTCGCCACCTTGTCGGCGAAGAAGGGCGGTTCCACGAGCGTCCGCGCCAGGGCCGGAAGGGCGAAAAGGCTCAGCGCGGCGGCGAGGAAGAGACCCTTAGTTCTGAGTATCGTGGACATCACGCGGCCTCCAAAGCCCTGTGGCTTCCCAGGCGGACCCTGTGGCCCGGCTCGATCTCCTTCATCAGGCCGGCTTCTCCCTCGACGAGGCGGAAGGGTTCGGGCCAGTCGGAGGGATGGGAGAAGCGGTCGGTCCGCAGCTTGTCGAAATCGAGCGGGTGGTCGATGTCCGGGTCCGGCACGGCGGCCAGCAGGGCCTGCGTGTACGGATGGACCGGATTGCGGAAGAGCGAGGTCTTGGGCGCCTCTTCCACGATGTAGCCCCGGCACATGACCGCGATGGTGTCGGCGATGTAGTCCACCACGGCGAGGTTGTGCGACACGAAGATGTACGAGAGCCCGAGGGCGGATTGCAGGTCCTTGAGCAGGTTCAGGACCTGCGCCTGCACGGACACGTCGAGGGCCGAGACCGGTTCGTCGCAGAGCAGGACGCGCGGCTCGAGGGCGAGCGCGCGGGCGATGCCCAAGCGCTGGCGCTGGCCGCCCGAGAAGGAATGCGGGTAGCGCCGCAGGGAGCGCTGATCGAGCCCCACCATGTCGAGGAGCTGCTTGACGCGTTCGTAGCGCTGGTCGGGCGTGCCGATGTTGTGGATGCGAAGCGGCTCGGTGAGGATCTCGTAGACCGTCATGCGCGGATTGAGCGACGAGAACGGATCCTGGAAGATGAACTGCACGGAGCGGCGATAGGCGGTCAGGGCGTCGCCATCCAGTGCGAAGACGTTGCGCGGCCCGGTGCCGTCGTCGAAGATCACCTGCCCGGCGTCGGGCTGCATCGCTCGCATGATCATCTTCGAAACGGTGGTCTTGCCGCAGCCGGACTCGCCCACGAGCCCCAGGGTCCTGCCGGCGGGGAGGGTGAGGTTGACGTCGTTCACCGCACGGATGGTGCGGGTCTTTCCGGAGAACCAGCCCGACCGCAGGGTGAAGCACTTCGTCAGCCCCTCGGCCTTCAGGATCGGTCCCTTGGGCTCGGGCCGCTCCGGCGCATGGACGCGGGCAAGGGTGGCGCTCTTCACTTCGCGGATCGGCCTCAGCCGCTCGTCCTCGCCCATGTCGAAGCGGGGGACCGCGCGCATGAGCGCCTGGAGATAGGGATGCTGCGGATTGCGGAAGATGTCCTCCCGGGAGCCCGCCTCCATGACGCGGCCGCGATACATCACCACCACCTCGTCGGCCACGTTCGCCACCACGCCGAGATCGTGGGTGATGAGGAGCACCGACATACCGGTCTCGGCCTGGAGCTCCTTGATGAGATCGAGGATCTGGGCCTGGGTGGTCACGTCGAGGGCTGTGGTCGGCTCGTCCGCGATCAGGAGGGCGGGGCGCGTGATCAGCGCCATGGCGATCATGGCGCGCTGGCGCAGGCCGCCGGAGAGTTCGAACGGATAGGTGCGCAGCGCCCGCCTGGGATCGGGGAAGCCGACCCGGGCGAGCACCTCCATCGTGCGCTTGCCCGCCTCGGCCCGTCCCACGCGGGCATGGATCACGAGAGCCTCGCCGATCTGGTCCCCGATGGTGTGGAGCGGCGACAGGGACGTCATCGGCTCCTGGAAGATCATGGCAATGCGCCCGCCCCGCAGGGCGTGCATGGCGTCGCTCTCGGCGCCGATCTCCGCGATGTCGAGGGGAGCGGTCCCGGCGGGATCGTTGAAGACGATCGAGCCGCCCGACAGATGGGCCTTCTTCGGAAGAATCTGCAGGATGGCCTGCGCGGTCACGGACTTGCCGGACCCGGATTCGCCCACCAGCGCCACCGTCCTGCCCTTCGGGATATCGAAGGACAGACCGTCGACCGCGCGGAAATCTCCGGAATCGGCCTTGAAGTCGACGGTCAGCTGACGGATCGACAGGAGAGGCTTCTCCATGGACTCCTCCAGACGCGGTTTCGACGATAACGCTTCATTGCTCCACCGCGATCCTGCTTTCGTTACGGAATAACCGGTTTATCCGCAAGAAGCGGACCTCCCGGTCGGCGAGATAGGCCGCCAGCCCCTCGCAGAAGAACCATATGGATTCGTCGTGGACCTTGTGATGGGTCAAGAATCCGATGGGTTCGTCCGCATCCGCCGATCCTTCGATCCGCCGCTCGATCGCCGCGGCCACGCTTGCGACGAGCGTCGCTGGCTCGACGAGGCTGCGCGATCCGCACCAGTCGATGGGATCGATATGGGTGTTGATCTGGACGAGGTCCCTGACAGGTTGATGACGGTCCCGGTCCCTGAACGCGGAAAGAGCCCGGTAGCCCAGCCCCGGCAGGTGCGGCACGAGCCCCGGCGCGATCCGGTTCCAGGGCGGCACGAAGACCGGCAGGACCTTCTGGCCCAAGGCCGCCCGCGCCGTCCGGAGCGCATCCCCGGCCTCCGCCGCAAGGGTCGCGGTGGGGCGGTGATCGCCGAACTCGGCTTTCTTCTGGCCCGGCGGCGCATGATTGGCGTGGCTCCAGCCATGGACGAGGGCGAGCGCCCCGTCCTCGTCCCGCAGGCGGTGCGCGAGCGAGGCTTCGACGAGGGCGGGGATTGCCGCCAGGCCGATGCCCGCCTCGTAGCGGCGGGCAAGGCCGAGGAGACGGTCGAGCTCGGGCGTGTGCGCCACCGCATCGTCGTCCCGCCACCAGAAGCCGATCCCGCAGCCCGCATCACGGGCGCGGCTCAGGGCCTGGCCGATGGGCGACCAGTCGATGGGGCGGTGGAGTGCCGGCCTCGCGACGGAGAGGGTCTCGACGACCGTGACGCTCTCGCGCGCGCCGTCCAAGGACAGGGTGGGCGGCGGGGAGGAGGGACCGGCAAGGGCCTGCCGGACCGCATCGGCCAGGAGGGAACCCGACAGCCCGGCCTCCAGCACGATCTCGGCGAAGCCGAGGCTCTTCAGCCGCTCGGCGCGCAGGCGCTGCTCCGTCTCGCGCCCGGCCTCGAACGGCACGAGAACCGGCGTCACCCCGGCCTGCAGCAGATCGACGACGGTGTTGTAGCCTGCCTGGCTGACGGACACCTCCGCCAGCGCCAGCAGGTCCCGGAAGTCGCGCCGCGCCCGTTCGACCGTCGCATGGGGCGGGGCCATGGCCTGAAGCGACCGGAAATCGGCCTCCGCCACGCCACGCCCGATCAGGATGCGCCAGGGCCGGTCGGCAACCATGCGCGAGGCCTCGACGGCGGCACGGTAGAGCGGCAGGCTCGCCGCGCTCGACCCGCCCGACACGACGATGCCGCTCCGGGCGAGGTTCCGGGCCGGCGCGGAGCCCTCATCCACATAGCCGGTATAGTGCAGGAGGGGCGCCAGCTCCGGGTCCACCGGCCAGGAGGCCGTGAGCGGAACGATCCGGGGATCGCCATGCACCAGGACGGCGTCGTAGAACGCGGCGATGCGTCCATGGGCCTCGGCAACGCGCTCGGGCTTCGACGGGGCCACGAGGATGTCGCGGATCGAGGACAGGACGAGCGGGCGCGGCTGCAGGGACCGCGCCGCCTCCAGCAGCGCCATGAACTCGTCCGCGAGGACCCGGCGTCCGAACGGAAAGAGCTCGGTGACGACCACGTCCGGGCGGGCCTCCTGCAGGGTTGCGAGCAGGAGTTCCCGGCGCCGGTCGAGACGCGCCCGGTCGATGGGCGCGCCGGTCTCGTCGAGGAGCGTCTTGAAGTCCGTGCCGGTCGTGCGCACGGGCGGGAGCTGGACGAGGGACACGTCCTCGAAATCGGCCAGGGGAACCGGCGTTCCGCCCGAGACCAGGGTCGTCGCGTGTCCGGCGCGGGCGAAGGCGCGGGCCAGCGCCGCCGCCCGGGTCAGGTGCCCGGCGCCCAGGAGATGCGTGACGACGATCAGGACGCGCAAGACCCTATGCTCCGATCACCGCGTTGAGAGAGGAAAGCGCAGTCTGCAACCGCGCGGCGGCGTGGTCGAGATCTCTTTCGGCGGTCACGAAACGCCGGGCAGCGGCGGCGAACGTTTCCCGCCTGTCCGGGCTCTCGAGAAGCATCGCGACGGCCTGCGCGAAGGCCGCGGCATCCCCGGGCGGCGTCAGGAGACCCGTCTCGTTGTGCCTCACCACGCTGGCGACGCCCCCGAAGGCGCCCGCCACCACCGGACAGCCGAAGAGCTGGGCTTCCAGCAGGACCATGCCGTAGGCCTCGTTGACGGCGGGCCAGACGAAGAGATCGGCGCTCTCGTAGAGCGCCTTCAGGGCGGCCTTGCTCCCGACTTCCCCGTGGAAGCGTATCCGCTCCCCAAAAGGAGCGAAGAGGAGCCGGATCTCGTCCCGCGCCTCGCCGTCCCCGGCGATGTCGAGGGTCCAGGGCCGGTGCCGCAGCTCATCGAGGGAGGCGGCGAGGAGCCGGTACGAGGCCAGCTTGTCGCCGTCGCGCATCATGGCGACCGTGAGCAGGCGGGACGCCGCATCCGGCGCCTTCGGGACGGGAGGCGTGTCGGGCCATTCCCCGGCATCGATGAAGGGCGGCAGATCGACGAGGGCCTGGTGGGCGGGCTTCGCGGCTGCCAGGGCCTCGCGGTCATGGGCGGTCATGACGAAGACCGCGTCGGCCCGGTCCAGGGCCGCTTCCGCGCCCGCGTGGCCGAGCGCCCACGGACCTCCGGCGCGCTTGGCCGCGCGCGATCCCTCGGCCACGGCATAGGGGATGTTCAGGGCATCGGCGACGCGCGGTCCGATCCAGTCCGGGGCCTTGTAATAGACGTGGTAGGTGAACCAGAGGCAGGGGCGCTCCGCAGCGTGCAGGGAGCGGTAGTGCCGCACGAGGCGGTCCGCCTCGGCCAGAGCCTCCTTGCGGATGCTTTCCTGCAGGGCCGGTTCGCCCCCCTTGTCGAGGCTGCGCAGGCGGCTGGCGAGGCTCGGCGCGAAGCCGGCACGGCCGAGGGCCTTCATCAGGAGACGCGCCATGGTGCGGTCGCCGGACGGGGAGGGATGGTCCGGACTTTTCAGGGGGGCATAGAACGCAACGGACTTCGTGCTGTTCACGCGGCCACCGGATTTCGCGGACCCGTTTCGGTCAGGGCGCGGAAGCGGCCCTCCAGGTCGTCGATGCCGCCGTCCATGGAGAAGTCCCGGCGCAGGCGCTCATAGGCCGAGGCGCCGAGGGCCTGTCGGCGTTCGGGCTCTCGGGCCAGCAGGTTGACGGCGTTCGACAGCGCCTCCCAGTCGCCCGGCGGCACGAGCTGCCCGTCCGTGCCGTCGCGGATGAATTCGGGAATCCCCGCGAAGTCGGTCGCCAGGATCGCGAGCTTCTGGCTCGCGGCCTCCATGATCACGTTGGGCAGCCCGTCCCGGTCGCCGGACGCCGCCTTCTTGGACGGTAGGACGAACAGGTCCGCCTGCTGCAGGAGCGCGATCACGTCGGGCTGGGCCTTGGAGCCGAGGAACGCCACCTTGTCGGCGATGCCGTTCTGCTGCGCCTTCGCCTTCAGGCTGTTCAGGAGTTCGCCGCCGCCCACATGGGCGAAGCGCCAGTTGAGATCCTGCGGCAGGGCGGCCAGCGCCTGGATCAGGTCGTCGAACCCCTTCTTCGAGACCGCTCGTCCCACGGAGACGATCCGCACCGGATCGGCCGGGTCGGAGCCGTCCCGCATAGGCCGCGCCTCCGGCGGCGCCGGAAAGCGGGACAGGTCGAGCCCGTGATAGACCAGCGAGACATGGCCCGTCAGGGGGCTCAGGGATTGCAGGTGCTCGGCGCCCTGCGCCGTGCAGGTCACGCCCCACAGGGCTTCGGAGAGCTTCTCGCGCTTCTCCCAGTCCGGCGTGGTCCAGATGTCCTTGGCATGGGCCGAGAAGGTCCAGGAGCGGCCGGTCAGGAGGGCCGCGTAGCGCACCACGGAAGCCGGGGTGTGGAGGTAGTGGACATGCAGGTGGCCCACGTCGGCCGTGAGTTCGCGGGCCATGACGAAGGCCTGGCCGAGGCGGCGGACCCGGTTGGCGGTGAAGTCGCGTTTCAGGTCGCGCCAGAAGGTCTTCATCAGGGAGCCGAACGCCTTCCGGCGAAGGCTCCAGAGGGCGCCGCGCAGCACCCGAACGGGCTCCTCGTAGAGATATTCGGGCAGATAGGTCACCGGCGCCTTGATCTGCCGGTTCATGGGATGGACGGCCCTCTCGGTCGGGTGCCGCAGCGACCAGATCTCGAGCGGCAGCCCGCGCCCTTCGAGGGCGAGGATCTCCTGGGCGATGAAGGTCTCGGAAAGGCGCGGGTAACCTTTGACGACGACGGCGATCCGTCGGGCTGCAGGGGATGGAAGCATCCTGGCTCTTACTCGGCCGCCTGATGGTACGGGGCCGCAAAGGTGGTGGCGGTCTCGGCCAGAGCCTTAAGCCGCTCCTGCACCCGGTCAAGCCCGTCGAGCAGACCGGGGATCACCACCTCCGAGGGGCGCGGCTGCGACGAGAGACCTCGCAGGGCCTCCGTCATGCGCTCCGGCGTGCGCGGCTCCTCGTAGTCGCTCAGCATCCGCACGAGGCCGAGGCGCTCGGCCTCGACGGCGCGGATATATTGTTCCAGCCGGGGACGGGTGCGTGGAACGATGAGCGTGCGCTTGTCGAAGGACAGGACCTCGCAGAAGGTGTTGTAGCCGCCCATGGCCACCACGGCCTCGGCCTTCTGCATCAGGTGCTCGATCTTGTTGTCGAAGGAGAGCACGTCGAGCTTCGGCTGCCGGGCGATGCGCTCCACGAAGAAGCGGCGCTTGTCCCGGTCGATGAAGGGGCCGAACACGACGAGGGCCGGCATCTCGATGGCCGGATCGGCCTCGTAGGCGGAGATGACCCAGTCGATGAGGTCGTCCCCGTCGCCGCCGCCGCCGGTGGTGACCAGGATGAAGGGCTGCTTCGTGATCTTGGGATAGCGGTTCAGCGAGGGCGTCGGCGGCACCTCCCGGCGCAGGTATCCGGTATAGGTGACGCGCTTCTCCACCTCCGGGGGCAGGTCGAGGGCCGCCAGCGGCTGGTAGACGTCCTTGAGCCCGTAGACCCAGATCTCGTCGTAATAGCGGATCAGGGCGTCCTTGGCGTCCTTGCGTTCCCATTCGGGAACCAGCAGGGCGGGCTCGTCCATCACGTCGCGGATGCCGAGCACGAGGCGGCAGCCGGCTTCCTGAAGATAGTCGAGGGCCGGCACGACCTCGCCGCGGAAGCCCGTGGGCTCCTTGTCGACGATGAACACGTCCGGCTGGAACGACTTCGCCGCCTGGAGAATGAGCGACTGGCGCAGGCGCACGGCCTCGTCGAGGCTCATGTTGAGGTTGAGGCAGCGGTAGTCGCCGTCGGGAAGCTTCGTCACGCCCGGAATGCGGATATAGTCGACGCCGCTGCCGAACTCAAAATTGCCGATCACGGGCGAGCCGGAAATGATGACGACGGAGGTCTCCGGCTCTTTCTCCACAAGGGCGTTCGCGATCGCCCTGGACCTGCGCAGGTGACCCAGGCCAAAGGTATCGTGGCTGTAGATAAGGACACGCGTGCCTGAGCTGCGCCCTGACGGAGCCTTCGTATGGTGAGATGCCATCTTCACATCCATGACCAAGTCCGCCGGGCAGGCGCCCCTTGGTGGAAAGGGTTTCAGTTGACGTTAGGACACTACTCTCTACCGTTGCAATAGGCCTCGCGCAAAGAAGCTATGGTGCAACTTTAGAACGGGTAGAGGTATCGCCCCATGCTCTGGAGATGGTAACGTCCACCTAATGGATAAGAGCCTCTTCCGTTACATCTGGAAGCACTCGAAGCGCGATCAACTGATCGTTTGCGGAGTCGTCCTCGCTTCGCAGCCCTTCTACTTCATGTCCCTCGATCTGCCTCGCCAGATCGTGAACGAGGCGATTCAGGGCGAGGCCTTCCGCGACGGCAATGTGACGGCGCCGTTCCTCAGCCTCGGCTTCGAGCTGCCCGAGTGGCTCGGCGGCGCATCCGTGCAGATCTTCGAGGGATTCCAGCTCTCCCGCGTCGGCCTTCTTTTCGCGCTCTCGTCCCTTTTCCTGCTGTTCGTCATCATCAACGGCGCGTTCAAGTACTGGATCAACGTCTCCAAGGGCGTGCTGGGCGAGCGGATGCTGCGGCGCCTGCGGTTCGACCTCTTCTCCATGGTGCTGCGCTTCACGCCGGAAGCCCTGCGCACGGTGAAGTCCTCCGAGACCGCCACGATCATCAAGGACGAGGTGGAGCCCATCGGCGGCTTCATCGGCGATGCCTTCATCACGCCGGTCTTCCTCACCATGCAGGCGCTCACCGCGCTGTTCTTCATCATGGTGCAGAACGTCTGGCTCGGGCTGCTGGCGCTGGGCGTCGTGATGATCCAGATCGTGATCATTCCGCGCCTGCGGCGCGAGCTGCTCCGCCTGGGCCGCGAGCGCCAGCTCGCCTCCCGCGAGCTGGCCGGGCGCGTCGGCGAGGTCCTCGACGGGATCGAAGTGGTGCATGTGCACAACGCCCACAGCTGGGAGCGGGCCGAGATCGGCAACCGGCTGTTCACCCTCTTCGATATCCGGGTGAAGATCTACAATCGGAAATTCCTGGTCAAATTCCTCAACAATTTCCTGTCGCAGCTGACGCCGTTCTTCTTCTACGCCATCGGCGGCTATTTCGCCCTGCGCGGCACCCTCGACATCGGCCAGCTCGTGGCCGTCATCAGCGCATATCGCGAGCTGCCGCCGCCCCTGAAGGAGCTGATCGACTGGGACCAGCAGCGCCTGGACGTGCAGGTGAAGTACGATCAGGTCACGCAGCATTTCGCGGAGGAGCGTCTCGCGCCGCTCGTCGAGGCGCGGGAGGAGGCGGCGCAGGACGAGCCCCTGGTCGGCCCCCTGGTGGCCGAGGAGCTGCAGCTCAGCGATTCCCACGGCGGCGCGATCCTCGACAATGCCTCCTTCGCGATCGAGCTTCCCGCCCGGGTGGCCCTGATCTCCGCGGGCAGCCCCGCCGCGAGCATCACCGCACGGATCCTGGCGCGCCGGATCCCGGGGTTCGGCGGCCATATCCGCCTCGGCGACAGGGACCTGATGCGGCTGCCGCCCTCGGCCGCTGGCCGGCGGATCGCCTATGCGGGCATCGATCCGATCCTGTTCCCTGGCACCATCCGGGACAACGTGGTCTACGGCCTGCGCTTCAAGCCCCTGGGCCAGCGCGAGGAGGACAGGCGCGAGGCGGAGCGCCGGGTGGCCGAGGCGATCCGCACGGGGAACCCGGTCGAGAGCATCTCCGATCAATGGATCGACTACAGCCAGTTCGGGGTGGGGAACGCGGACGAGTTCGACCGCCTGCTCGTGGATCTGCTCAGCCGCATCGGCATGGGCAACGAGATGTATCTCTTCGGCCTCGCCGGCCGGCTCGATCCCGAAAAGGATCCGGACCTCGCCGGACGGTTCGTGGAGGCCCGCAGGCGCCTGCACGAGACCTTCCAGGCGAGCGGCATGGAAGGTCTGGTCGAGCCCTTCGACGCCGACCGCTACAACGACCAGGCGACGGTGGCCGAAAACCTGCTGTTCGGCGTGCCGACATCGAGCGAGTTCAAGGGGCGGAATCTCGCGGAGAACAACGAGTTCCGCAGCGCCATCGACAAGGCGGAGCTAACCCGCGATCTCGTCCGCATGGGCCTGCAGATCGCCGAGACCATGACCGAGATCTTCGAGGGACTGCCGCCCGGCCATTCCCTGTTCGAGCAGTTCTCCTTCGTGGGGGCGGAGGAGCTGCCGGAATTCGAGGCCATCCTGCGCCGCCACCCGCATCTCGACGACGACATGGACCGGGACGACCAGGTCCGGCTCCTCTCCCTGCCGCTCGCCTATGTGGAGGCCCGGCACCGCCTCGGCCTGCTCGACGACAAGCTCAGGGGCAAGCTCGTGCGGGCACGGGCCCTGGTGCGGGAAACCCTGGAGAAGGACGGAAGCGCGGGGGTGGAGTTCTACGATCCCGAAAGGGTCTGCTCGGCCGCCCCCCTGCGCGACAACCTCCTGTTCGGGCGCATCAGCTACCGGGTCGCCAATGCCCGCGTGCGGGTGTCGGAGGCGATTTCCACCGTGGTCAAGGAACTCGGATTGCTGGAGGAGATCCAGCGCATCGGCCTCGACCAGCAGGTCGGAACCGCCGGCCGCCTCCTCACGCCGCAGGAGAGGGCGAGCGTCAGCCTCGCGCGCTGCCTCGTGAAGCGGCCCGACATCCTCATCGTCGACGGAGCGCTGGCGCCCTTCGACGAGGCGCGCAGCCAGCAGATGACCGAATTGCTGATGGAGCTCACGGAGCAGCGGAGCCTGTTCATGGTGCTGCCCAACGACCGGCAGGCGGGTTCGTTCGATATTCAGATGCGGTTCCGCGACGGACAGATTACAGCAGAGAAAACCGGCGGCCGGACGTCCGGGGCGGAAGAGCCTCCGGCGGCGGCTCAGACAATGGAAGGAGAGGTGGCATGACCCTTGAGGCCGAGGTGCAATCCCTGCGACAGGTGCCGATGTTCCGGGACATCGATCCTGCCCGTTTGAAGCTCCTCGCCTTCACGAGCGAACGGGTGCAGTTCTCGGACGGCCAACGGTTCTTCTCGCAAGGCGATGCTTCCGACGCGGCCTATGTCATCCTCGACGGCCGCGCCCAGGTGCTGCTCAACACGCCGGGCGGGGAGATCACGGTGGCGGAGCTGGGGGACAACGCCCTCGTGGGCGAAATGGGCATCCTGTCGGACTCGCCCCGTTCGGCCACGATCATGGCGGCCGAACCGACCACCGCCCTGCGAATCGACAAGCGGGTTTTTCTCGAATTGCTGGCGCAGTTCCCGCAGATGTCCCTGGCCGTGATGCGCGAGCTGGCGCAGAGGCTGGAAAGAACGAACGCCCAGCTTGTCGCGCAATCATCTTCCTGAGCGCGGCAAAATTTCCCGGAATTTAAGGGAAAATTCACGGAACTTTCGGGGGAAAACCCTGAAAACGGCCCTGGAAAAGGACCCGTTACGGTCAAGCTGACCGATTATGGACACATCTTCCCGTCAACCCTTGTCCCAGAATGACACAAGGGAAGGTTCGGCCGTCCGGTCGGATCAAGCGGGAAAAACTGATGCAAACCAATGCGAGAACGCTGCTGTGTGCGGTGCCGCAACCCGTTGCGGCACCCCGCACGACCACTGGCCGCCATTCGCTTCGCCTCCTCGCGGCCGTCTCCATGATGATCGGTTTTCAGGCCTTCACCGCCGGCCCCGCCGCGGTGGCGACCCTGCCGAGCGCCCTGAACGCGAGGCCGTTCGCGGTGGCGCCCGTCGCCGCCGCCACCGCCATCGAGGTTCCGGTGGCCTTCACGCCCGCTCTGGGCAAGGATCCGGACCTCTTCCGGTCCATCGTCGAAAGCGCCTTCTCGTTCACCCGGCCTCCCGAGGCCAAGCCCCAGCCCGAGCCCGAGGCCGAGCCTTACCCGGTCGAGGCCGCGGGCGATCCCGACGAGCTCATTCCGTTCAGCGGCCGCAACGTTCCGCGCTGGCTCGTGCACTCCATTCTCAAGGCCGCTCACGTGACCGGCGTCGATCCGGTCTACATGATGACCCTGGCGGACGTGGAATCGAGCCTCTCGCCCGAGGCCAAGGCCTCCACCTCCTCGGCCGAGGGACTGTTCCAGTTCATCGACGCTACCTGGCTCGAAACCGTCCGCAGCCATGCCGCCGATTACGGCTTCGGCGCCGCGGCCGAGGCCATCAAGGTCGTCGACGGCGAACTCGCGGTGAGCGAGAAGGACCGCGAGTGGGTCATGGGCCTGCGCACGGATCCCTATTTCTCCGCCCTCATGGCGGGGGAGCTGATCAAGGACGTGGAGCGGGCCCTCCAGGCCCAGGGCGAGCGCGAGCTGGCCGAGGCCGAGCTCTACATCGCCCACTTCCTGGGCGCGCGAAGCGCCGTCCGCTTCCTAGAGGTTCTGGACCAGGACCCGAACATGCGGGCCTCCAAGCTGTTCCCGAAGGCCGCCAAGGCGAATGTCGGGCTGTTCATGGAGGGCAAGGGCCGCAAGCGCCGCGCGGTCACCGTGGCGGAATTCTACAACAAGATCGATTCCAAGATCGTCCGCCGCCTGGACCGCTACGACGATATCGGCCCCTACCTCGCCGAGATCACGGAGCAGAACGGCCGCACGATCGAGGCGAGCGCCGTCGCCCAGTGAGCGCCCGCGGCGCGCTCTCGAAGGTATAGCACCCGCTCTTCACGGAACTTGGCCGTGAAAAGCGGGTTGTAGCCTGGATGTCCAGGAAGAGCCACGACACCGCATCCGAACTGAAGCGCATGCACGAGTACCAGCGTGCGCTCGCAGCGTTCAGCCGTATCGCGTCCGAGCCCCTGCCGGTGGACCGGCTGCTGCAATACGTGACCGCACAGGTCTCCCGCGTCACGCATATCCGGCACGTCAAGGTGATGTGCTACCGCCCCGACTACGGGGACCTGCTCACCGTTGCGGGGGTCGGCTGGAAGCCCGGTATCGTGGGCAATGCCACGTTCCCCCTCGACAGCGCGTCCCCGCCCGGCCGCGCCATGCAGACCGCGGCTCCCGTCATCATCGAGGATTTCCCGAACGAGACCGAATTCCGGATGTCGACGGTGCTGCGGGACCACGGCATCGTCTCGCTCATGAACGTCCCGGTGCGAATCGACGGGCGCACATGGGGCGTGCTGGAGGTGGATTCGGAAGAGGCGCGAACCTTCGACGAGGGCGACGTGATCTTCCTGAGCACCTTCGCCAACATCCTGGGCGTCGCTCTGCTGCGCCTCGAAACCGAGCGCAAGGCGGCCGACGCGGAGGCGGAACATGCGCGGCAGAAATCCTTCTCGGAGGTCGTGCTGCGCGAGTTCCAGCACCGGGTGAAGAACAACCTGCAGACGGTCGTCTCCTTCCTCGCGCTGCAGCGGCGCCACGCCGACACGCCCGACAGCCGCAGCCGCTTCGCCAGCGTCATGGACCGGGTTCACGCCATCGCCCTGGCGCAGGACCAGCTGTCGTTCGAGTCGGGGGTCAGCAACGTCGAACTTGGAGATTACCTGCGGGCCTTGTGCTCCAACATAGATCCCCGCCGCGACAGGGTTTCCATCGAGGTCGAGACGATCAGGGGCGTGCTGCTCCCGCTCGACCGCGCGGTTCCGGTCGGGCTGATCGTCAACGAGCTGGTCACCAATTCCATCAAGTATGCCTTCGACGAAGGCGGCGGCACGATCCGCGTCACCTTCACGACGAACGTGGAGCACGGAGAGGCGTGTCTCGCGGTCGAGGACAACGGTCGCGGCATGGGGCCGCCCCGCGAGGGCGGCCTCGGCCTGCAGCTCATCGACGCCCTGACCAACCAGCTCGACGGCCGGGTCGAGCAGGAGCCCGTCGCGAAGGGCACGCGCACCTGCGTGCGGTTTCCGGTGCCGCTCTAAGGCTTCGGACCCAGAAGCGGGCCCACTGTTGGGTCCGATGCTCCAGCCTTTGAAGGGCGCATCGTACGGGGGGTCAGAACGCCTTGAAGGTGATGATCGTGCGGGTGTCGGCGATGTCCGCGATGGATTGCACGTTCTGGGCGATGAAGTGGCCGATATCCACGTCGTCGTCCACGTGGAACTTGGCGAGGATGTCGTAATTGCCGGCCGTCGAGTAGATCTCGGACGCGATTTCACGGTCGGCGAGCATGCTCGCCACGTCGTAGGTCCTGCCGAGCTTGCACTTGATCTCGACGAAGAAGGTCTGCATGGGCGCTCCAAAGGTCGCTAGGCCTGAATCTCGTGACGGCAGATATGCCACGGCAGGGAGCCCGCGTGAACAGGCTCCCGGCTGCAATCAGACCCGTCCGACGCTCACATAGGTGAAGCCGCGGCGGCGGACCTCCTCGGCGCGGTAGATGTTGCGCAGGTCCGCGATCACCGGTTCGGCCATGGATTTCTTCAGCCGCTCCAGGTCGAGCGCGCGGAACATGTTCCATTCGGTCACGATGGCGAGCGCATGGGCGTCCTTGGCGCAGTCATAGGCGTCGCGCGCATATTCCACGTCCTGCAGCATCCCCTTGGCCGCTTCCATGCCTTCCGGATCGTAGGCGCGGATCTTCGCACCCGCATCCTGCAGAGTGCGGATGATGTCGAGGGACGGCGCCTCACGCATGTCGTCGGTGTTGGGCTTGAAGGTCAGGCCCAGCACCGCCACGGTCTTGCCGCGTACCGAGCCGCCGCAGGCGGCGATCACCTTGCGGCCCATGGCGCGCTTGCGCTGGTCGTTGACCGCCGCCACCGTCTCGACGATCCGGATCGGCGCCTCGAAATCCTGCGCCGTCTTGATCAGCGCCAGGGTGTCCTTGGGAAAGCACGAGCCGCCATAGCCCGGACCGGCATGGAGGAACTTGGAGCCGATGCGGTTGTCGAGCCCGATGCCGCGGGCCACGTCCTGCACGTCGGCGCCCACCTGCTCGCACAGATTGGCGATCTCGTTGATGAAGGTGATCTTGGTGGCCAGGAATGCGTTGGCGGCGTATTTCGTCAACTCCGCCGCGCGCCGGCACATGGCGAGGATCGGCGCCTGGTTGAGGTAGAGCGGGCGGTAGATCTCGTTCATGACCGCTTCCGCGCGCTCGTCCTCGGTGCCGATGACGATGCGGTCGGGCCGCTTGAAGTCGGCGATCGCCGCGCCCTCGCGCAGGAATTCCGGGTTGGACACCACGGCGAAATCCGCATCGGGCCGGGTCTCGCGGATGATGCGCTCGACCTCGTCGCCGGTGCCGACCGGCACCGTGGACTTGGTGACCACCACCGTATAGCCGTCCATGGCGGCGGCGATCTCGCGGGCGGCCTGATAGACGTAGGACAGGTCCGCATGGCCGTCGCCGCGCCGGGACGGGGTGCCGACGGCGATGAAGACGGCCTCGGCGGACTGGACGGCCTGCGAGAGGTCGGTGGCGAAGGAGAGACGGCCTTCGCGGACATTGGTGGCGACGAGTTCGGCCAGGCCGGGCTCGAAGATCGGGATCCGGCCCTGCTCCAGGGCCTCGATCTTGGCCGGGTCCTTGTCGACGCAGCACACCGAGTGGCCGAAGTCCGCAAAGCAGGCGCCGGAGACCAGGCCCACATAGCCCGCTCCGATCATCGCAATACGCATCAGGTTCTCCCCATTTCACCCAAGCTAGGGTTTAGGGGGGCAGGGGTCCCGCGGCAAGCGGGGGCCGTGAGGTGCCCCGAAATAACCTAGTGCAACAAGGTCCCCTTTGACTTCCGGGCCTCACCCGCCCAAAAGACCGCGTCCAAAAAGGGGGCCCTCATGGATAATCCTTTCCTCGTCGAGGTTCTGCGCGGCGATCTGGTCGAATCGCGCCACCGGGGCAGCGTGTCCGTGATCGATGCGGACGGCGCCACGGTTCTGTCTCTCGGCGACATGGAGCGTCACGTCTTCCCGCGTTCGGCCGTGAAGGCGCTTCAGGCGCTGCCGCTGGTCGAGAGCGGCATCGCCGACAGATACGGGCTGACCGATGCGGAAATCGCCCTGGCCTGCGCCTCCCATTCGGGAGAGCCGGAGCATGTGGAGACCGCCGCCGCCATGCTGGCGAAGGCCGGACGGGACAAGGGGTGCCTGGAATGCGGCATCCACTGGCCCATGGGCGAGGCGGCCACCCGTCTGCTCGCGGCGCAGGGGGAGCAGCCGAACGCCCTCCACAACAACTGCTCGGGCAAGCACGCGGGCTTCATCTGCCTCGCCTGCGGCCTGGACGAGGACCCGCAGGGCTACGTGAAGGCCGGGCATCCCGTCCAGCAGGCGGTTCGCGCATCCCTCGAGGACGTGACCGGCGCGTCGCACACGGACGAGGAGGCGGCCATCGACGGCTGCTCGATCCCGACCTATGCCATCCCGCTGCCGGCGCTCGCCTTCGGCTTCGCCAAGTTCGGCACCGGCGCGGGCCTGCCGCAGGGAACGCAGGAGGCCGCCAAGCGCATCCGCCGGGCGGTGGCGCAGCATCCCTTCATGGTGGCCGGCACGGACCGGTTCGATACCAAGTTGATGGAGACCCTGCGCGAGCGGGCCTTCGTGAAGTCCGGCGCCGAAGGCGTCTATTGCGCGAGCCTGCCGGAACTCGGATACGGCATCGCCCTGAAGGTGGACGACGGCGGCCCGCGCGCCGCATCCGCCGCCATGGCCGGCCTCATCCTCCACTTCCTGCCCCTCAACGATCAGGACCGCGCCGTGGTCGAAGCCCTGGCGCAACCGGTGCTCACGAACTGGAACGGCATCGAGGTCGGCCGCTTCAGGGTCGCGCCGGAGGTGCTGGGCTAGAGCGGAACGAGGGTTGCGCGGGCCGCCTGCAGCACCGCGCGGGTCACCTCGCGCAGCAGGGCGTCGGCGATCCGGCTCTGCTGCCAGAACAGGGGCACGTCCAGGGGCTGGTCCGGTTTCAACGCGACCAGCCTTCCGTCGCGCAGGTGATCGGCCACCAGCGGCTCGGGGTTCATGCCCCAGCCGATACCCGCCAGCGCCGCGTCGATGAAGGCCTGCGACGAGGGCAGCCAATGGACCGGCGGGCGCGGATCGGATCCGAGAGCCTGGCGCAGCCACAGGCCCTGCAGCCGGTCCTTCTGGTTGAACACCATGCACGGGGCGCGCTCGGCGGCTTCCGCATCGACCCCATCGGGGAACCAGCGGCGGACGAAATCCGGGCTCGCGGTGGCGACATAGCGCAGCGCGCCGAGGGCGCGGCAGTCGCAGCCCTGGATCGGCCTGCCATGCGCCGTCACGGCCGCCACGACCTCCCCGCGCCGCAGCCATTCCGCGCTGTAGTCCTGATCGTCCAGCACGAGGTCGAACAGGTAGCCGTCCGTCTTCGCCATCGCGGCCACGAACCAGGTGGCGAGGCTGTCCGCGTTCACGGCCATTCGCAGGGTGACGGATCTATTCTCGGGCTGAAACCCCGGCAGGCTCTGGTGCAGCGAGCTTTCGAGAAGCGCGACCTGTTCCACATGCCGGCACAGGCGCTGTCCGGCCGCCGTCGCCGTGCAGGGCTGGCCCCGCACCACCAGGACGACGCCGAGCCGCTCCTCCAGGAGCTTCACCCTCTGGGACACCGCCGAGGGGGTCACGTTGAGCTGCTGCGCCGCGCGCTCGAAGCTTCCGGTCCTGACGACGGCCGCGAGGGCGGAGAGATGGGCATAGTCGAGCATGGATTAGAATTTCTAAATCGAATGCAGAAGCTTTAACTGTCCTAATTGTGCGGCCCGATCTACCCAGTGTCGACACATTTTTCGGACGCACGACATGACCATGCCTCTCGTCGCCGGCTTCATGCTCGGCCTCAGCCTCATCCTGCCCATCGGCGCGCAGAACGCCTTCGTGCTCCGCGTGGGCTTGCGCGGGCGCCACATCCTCGCGGTCTGCTTGACCTGCGCGCTCTCCGACGCGGTGCTGATCCTGGCCGGCGTCACGGGCTTCGCCACCATCAGCGCCGCCATGCCCTGGGCCGAGCCCACCCTGCGCTTCGCGGGCGCCGCCTTCCTGGTCATGTACGGCGTCCGCAGCTTCATGGCCGCGTTCCAGGCGGATGCGGCGCTGAAGCCCTCGGAGGCCACCGCGACGACCTTGGGCCGGGCCCTGCTCACCTCCCTCGCGCTGACCTGGCTCAACCCGCACGTCTACCTCGACACGGTGGTGCTGATCGGCTCCATCTCGACCCAGTTCGACGGAAGCCGGGGCATGTTCGCACTCGGGGCCATGCTGGCCTCCTTCACGTTCTTCTTCTCCCTCGGCTACGGCGCGCGTTTCCTGCGCCCCGTCTTCGCCCGCCCCGCCACTTGGCGCTTTCTCGACGCGGGCATCGGCGCGGTGATGTGGATCACCGCCGCGCGGCTGCTGCTGGATGGCGCCGCCTAGAGCATCGTGCCCGCGGCTCCTCACGGATCCATCAGTTGCCGTGCCTGGACGAGATCGTCGGGCTTGAGGCCGTGGGTGCCGCGGAAGGGGCGGTCGAGCACCGCGACCATGTAGATGACGAGGCCGATGAAGACCATCAGCACGCCGCCGAAGATGAAATGCGTCGTGCGCTTCAGATCGAACAGCCACAGCACGAAGACGTTCAGCACCGCCCCGATGATGACCACGTACCACATGATCGTGGGGATGTTGGTTCCCGCCGCCTGGATGCGGGCGCGGCGCCGCTCCACGAACTGGTCGAAGGCGTGCAGGGTCTCACGGTGCAGCATGTCCTCGCCCATGGCGCGGTCGGGTCTGAAGCGCATGATCTGCTCGCCGAACTGCGTGACCAGGGCCATGCCCTGGGACGAGGCCTCGTCCTGTCGCTGATGCGACCAGCCCGGACCGATCTCCTCGTCCACATAGCGGCGCAGATTGTCCAGCAGGATGGTCCGGGGCGGCTCCGGATAGCTGCTGATGTTGCGGTAGAGGGTCGTGATGCTGGAAGCCTCCCGGGCGATCGCCTGCTGGGCCTCGCCGTAATTGTCGAAGACCGAGACCGAGAGCAGGGCCAGGAGCACCCCGTAGAAGAGCGTATAGGCGTTGAGGAGCAGCCCCACGAGGGTGTTGGCGTCCTTCTCGCCCGACATCAGGCGCGCGACGGCGGGCTGCAGCAGCACCGAGCCGATGAGGGTCGGCACGACGAAGATGAGACAGAGGAGCCCGGCGCCGAGCAGGGTCGGCATTTCATGCAACCACTCGATCACGGCGCCGTCAGCTCCCGTTGCGGCATGGACGGCACAGGCTCCGACAGATTGCGTCTTCCGGCAAGGGCTCAGGCCGGTATGCCCCCATGGGGCAGGGGATTCCTCAGGCGGCGGGGGACCCGCGCCCTTCCTGCATCGCCCGCGCGAGCTGCTCGGCGCATATCCTGAGGGGGGCTGCATCCTGGCTGGCCTTGGCCATGGCCATGGCTCCCGAATAGGCGGCCACGACCAGGGTCGCAAAGGCGTCGGGGTCGAGACCGGCCGCCAGGCCCGCCGCCCGATCGGCCCTGATCCTTTCGGCGATCGCCTCCCGCCAGCGGTCGAAGACGGCCTCGATCTGCGCCCGGAAGTCAGGGTCGTGCCGGGAGAGTTCGAGAGCGAGATTGTTCAGGGGGCAGCCCGACACGGCGCCGCGCCGTTCCAGCTCGGACGCGATGGCGGAGAATGCCGCCTGAATGCCTTCCGACGCGCTGGCGGCCGACCGGAGCGGCTCGATCCAGGTTTCCTCCACCGCGTCGGCCACCCGGTCGCGGATGACGGCGAGGCCGAGATCCTTCTTGGTCGGGAAGTGATGGGAGAGGGCGCCGCCCGTCGCCCCGGCCTCGCGCTTCAGGTCGTGCATCGAGGTGGCGTGATACCCCTGGGTGGTGAAGGCCGCATAGGCGGCATCCACGAGCCGGCGTCTCAGGCCTTCGGGATCGTTGGTCCGCCCGCGGGAGGGGGCAGGTTGCTTCGCCATTCTCGTCGCCTCCTGGGCCGGACCTTAGCAGATTGACAAAACAGGACAACCATCCTGTAGTCAGAAACAGGACAAGCGTCCTGTTCGGCGGCGCCGAGGAATGCGGGCCTGCCGCAGCGGAATGGAAGGAGCGGACGATGAAGCTTTACTCGGGGCCACTGAGCCTCTTCTCCCGCAAGGTGGAGATCGCGCTCGGCGAAAAGGCGCTTCCCTTCGAGCGCATCATGGTGCCGTTCAACCAGACGACGGGGTACAGCCCCCGGCATCCGGACGTTCTGGCGGCGAACCCGAAAGGCCAGGTGCCGGTTCTCGTCGACGGGGCCGTCACCCTCTACGATTCCACGGTGATCCTCGAATATCTCGAGGATGCCTACCCGGATCCTCCGCTCTTCCCCCATACGCCGGCGGAGCGGGCGGCCTGCCGTCTCCTCGATCTGTTCGCGGACGAGGTCATGTTCGTTCCCCTGCGGGCGCTCATGCACCGTACGGGGCCCCGTCCCGCCGATCCGGAAAGGTGGCTGGCCGACGAGGCGGCCGCCAAGCAGGCGGAAGCCGTCATGAGCCGGCATCTCGCCGAACTCGACCGCAGGCTCGGGGACAGGCCGTATCTCTGCGGAACGTTCAGCGCCGCCGACATCTCGGTGTTCATGGCGGTGCTCTTCGGGCAGCGCCTCGGCGGCCCGCCGCTCGCGGAGCACCGGGCATTGGCGGCCTGGTACGACAGGCTGAGCGACCGCCCGCCCTTCGCGAAGGCGGCGTCCGAAATCGTCGCCGCCGATCTGGAACTGTCCGCGCCGGTCGAAGGCGCCTATGGCGGCAGGACGCCCGTTTTCACAGCCCCAGCAGTCCGATGATCTCGCTCGCGCCCGCATTGGGCGAGAGGGAGCCGTCGGCGATGGCGCGCTCGATCTCCGGCACGCGCTTGCGCAGGGCGGGATCGTGGGTGAGGCGGTCGTGCAGGCGTTCGTGGACGAGGGCCCACATCCATTTGGTGTCCTGCGCCTGGCGCTTGCCGGCGAGTTCGCCGGTCGCCTCCAGGCGCTTGCGGTGATCGAGGACCTTCGTCCACAGCTCGTCGAGCCCCTGGCCCGTGAGGCCGGAGACCGTCAGGACCGGCGGCGTCCAGCTCGACGAGGCGGGGGTGAGGATGTGGAGGGCGGCCTTGTACTCGGCCGCCGCGGCCTTCGCCTTCGCGCCCGCATCGTCGGCCTTGTTCACCGCGATCATGTCGGCGAGTTCGAGGATGCCCTTCTTGATGCCCTGCAGCTCGTCGCCCGCGCCGGGAAGCATCAGGACGAGGAAGAAATCGGTGAGGTCCGCCACCGCCGTCTCCGACTGCCCGACGCCGACCGTCTCCACGAGGATCACGTCGAAGCCCGCGGCCTCGCACAGGAGCATGGTCTCCCGGGTCTTCGCCGCGACGCCGCCGAGGGTGCCCGAGGAGGGGGAGGGGCGGATGAAGGCGTTGGGATCGGCGGCGAGGCGCGCCATGCGGGTCTTGTCGCCGAGGATGGCGCCGCCGGTGCGGGTGGAGCTGGGATCGACCGCCAGCACCGCGACCTTGTGGCCCTGCTCGGTGAGCATGCTGCCGAGGGCGTCGATGGTGGTGGATTTGCCGACGCCCGGTACGCCGGTGATGCCCACGCGCACCGCATGGCCGGTGCGCGGCATCAGTTCCTGCAGGAGCGCGCGGGCGGTCTCCCGGTGGTCGGCGCGGCGCGACTCCATGAGCGTGATGGCGCGGGCCAAGGCGGCGCGATCGCCGTTCGCCACCGCCTCCGCCGTCACCGCCTGTCGTCTGTGCACGCCCCCGTTCATGGGCAAAGCCTTAGCGCGTTCCGCGCGGCTTTTCATCAAGTAACGGGATTCATCCCGATCCGTCCCCAACCGGGAATCTTGACGGCCGGGCGGCGGACATCGACGCCGGCCACGAGGCCGAGGAAATCGACCTCGACCCCCTCGATCCAGCCGAGGGTGAAGCCCGCATAGCCGCCGAGGGAGACCTGAATGCCGGTGCGGCTCGGGGTCAGGCCCACGATGTCGGTGAGGGGCTGCCAGTCCTTGCCGATGGCGGTGGGCGGAAGCGGGGCCTCCAGCTCGGGCACCTGACGCATCACATGGGCCACGAAGGTGTTGGAGTTCGGGCCGGGCCAGGCGTTGTAGGCTCCCACGGACCGGTAGGGATAGCTCGCCACCGCCTGTTGGATCTGCGGGATGAGGCGCTGCGCGGCCTCGCCTTCGATCAGGACGATGGGCTGCGGCGCGTTGCCGAACCAGCGGCCGTCCGCCACCCATCCGTTGGTGCGGACCGGGCTGCCCCAGCCGACCTTGTCGTAGCGGGTGTAGCGGGTGGCGCCTTCCTCCTTCACGACGATCCAGGTGTGATGGGCGAAGATGCCGCGCCAGCGTCCGACCCGCGCCGCATAGACGGCGACGATGGCCTGGGGCGCCTCGGAGGGCTGCGGCAGGAGCTTCGCGCTCGACCAGTCGGCGGCGCGCCAGGACGGCGCCACGTCGTCGCGCATGGCCCACCATGCGGCATGGGCGGCGAGGGGAAGCAGGAAGAGGGCGAAGATGATCAGGAAGGCGCGGGCGAGGAGGAACATGGTTGCGAAGGTAAGTCTCGATTCCTGGGGCATCAAGGCTTCGCAGCGGCCTGCGGCGTTCCGTTCACCAAGGGTTTACCATGTTCGGAAAGGAATGCGGCGAAGCACGGCGGTTGCCTTGTGCCCGCCATCATCGGAGGTGAAACAGCTTCCCCGATTGGTCCTTTCGATTCCCGGTTCATGCCGCTTCCCACACGACGCCTTGCCCTCGTCGCTCTCGCCAGCCTGACTCTGTCCGGCTGTCTCGGCGGCGAATCCCCCCTGACCGACGCGCCCCTGGCGCCTCGCGCCGGGCTGTCGCGCGACCCCACGCTTCTCATCGCCACCACGCGCCTGCCTGCGGGTGAGCCGCTGAAGGAACCCTGGTTCACCGGCGAGCGATCTGCGGACCTGGTCTTTGCCGAGGCGAAGATGACGCCGCCGGCCGATGGGCTGCTCGGCACGTCGGACTGGAGCATCGCCTCCGTCGGCTCGCTCGACCGCAGGAACGCCGCGCAGACCTTCGCCCAGGCGGCCCTCGGGCGCGATCTGCTTCTCTACATCCATGGCTACCGGGAGAGCTTCGAGTCCGCCGCCACCTCCACCGTGCAGCTCTCGCAGGGGATCAAGTTCCCGGGCGCGACCGGCCTCTTCACCTGGCCGTCCGCCGGCTCGACCTTCAGCTACGTGAGCGACCGCGAGAGCGCCATGTGGTCCCGCGATGCCCTGGAGGAGCTGCTGACCGCCATGGCCAAGACCCCGAGCGGCGGGCGCATCCACATCGTGGCGCACAGCATGGGCACGCTGCTGACCCTGGAGACCCTGCGGATGCTGCGCGGCTCCGGCGGCGCCAGCGCGATGGAGCGCATCGGCGCGGTGGTGCTGGCCGCCCCCGACATCGACATCGACCTCTTCGCCCGCGGCCTGGAGAAGCTGGGACCCGACGCGAAGAAGATCACCGTCATCAGCTCCACCAACGACCGGGCCCTCCAGGTCTCCGGCCGCCTCGCCGGCGGCATCGTGAGGGCGGGCGCTGCCGACCGCGAGCGCCTGGAGGCGCTGGGGGTGCGCGTGGCCGACGCGTCCGAATTCGGCGGACGCTTCATCAACATCAACCACGACCTCTTCCTGTCGAACCCGGAAGTGCAGCAGGTGGTGAAGCGGGCCATCGAGCGCGAGAAGCTCTGACGGCAGGACCTGAGCCTGCCCTTCACCTCTTCCGCCTGAGGTGGGTCCGCAAACGCTGCCGATATGGCGCAACGCCATTTCCCTCCTCCTTGTGGGGAGGGCCAGGGTGGGGGTGTGAGCGATAGCCTATGAAGGTGTGGCGCCCACACCCCCACCTCCACCTCCTCCCCACAAGGGGGATACTGCTGGCGAATGGTTGGAGCGA
>NZ_JBHSBQ010000023.1:0-16575 GCF_042650665.1 Microvirga sp. GCM10011540
TGATAGTGCACATTCACAAATGCCAACGACAACGTTGACATGGGTGCGGTTCGCCTCGCGGCGTAACCATCCGGGGCTCGGGAAAGCCTAGCAACAGAAACGGCACCTTCGGGTGCCGTTCCCATTTTCGGCTCCCCTTTCAGAGCTGTGAAGACGCGCTGAGATGGCCGATCGGCGGCCCCTGTTCGGCCGTGAAGACGCCGGCCGTCAGCACTCCCCTGAACACGGCTCCGGTATCCAGGTTCGTTCGATAGCGGCGTATATCCGGCCGGTCCGTCACCAACGGCGTGTGGCCGTGAACCACGTGTTTTCCGAAATCGTAATTGACCTCGAGGAAGGGTTCCCGGATCCAGAGCCTGTCTTCGTCCGATTGTCTCTCGAAGGGCCTGCCCGGCCGGAGGCCCGCGTGGACATAATAGTGCTTCTCGTCCTCGAACGAGGTCGGCAGGGAGCCTATCCATTCCAGCAGGTCGCCCGGTATGGCGGCTGGGCTCCGGACGCCGAAGGACGCCAGGGCGGCGTCGCCGCCGTTGCGGACCCACCAGAAGGTCCCGGTCGGGTCTCCGATGGCCTTCAGCAGCATGTCCTCGTGATTGCCCATGAGACAGATGACCCTGTCCGGAGACCCGCCCTGCAACGCCCGAACCGTCGCGATGACCGCAGCGCTGTCCGGGCCGCGGTCGATGTAGTCGCCCAGGAAGACGAGCCTGTGGGGCCTGCCCTCCGCATGCTCGCGGATCTTGCCCAGGAGCCGTTGGAGCAGGTCGTGCCGCCCGTGGATGTCACCGATGGCGTAAGTCAGCATGGGAGCATTATAGTTCGACAATCGCCGGGGCGCAGGGGAGGGGCTCCCGCGCATCTCGCCGGACGGCGTGTTCGAAGGGCGGACTCGGCTCTCCCTGAACGACGGCCGCCTGATATATTATGTCGCTGTTAATCCAGTCCGGCGTAACCTGCGCATGTTTCTGGAGGAAAGATCATGCTTCGCACAGTCGTTGCGGCGGCACTCGCCGTCGGTGCAGCATTCACCGTCATGCCGACGAGCGCCGTGGCCCAGGGGCTGGTGCCCTGTGCGCCCGAGGGCGGGTTCTGCCGGGTGCCTTATCCGACCCGGGTCGTGTACGGCATTCCCGGCCGCACCACGGCGCGCGAAGTCGGCGGACGCGGCATTCCCTGCTCCAATGAGGTGTTCGGCGATCCTGCCCCCGGCATTCCCAAGCGCTGCGCCTACATCGAGCGCAGGTTCGACCGGGATGGCGGTTGGGGGCCGGATCGCGGCAGACCGGGTCCGGACTTCGACAGGCCCCGCCGGGATTTCCGCGGTCCCGACTGGCGCGACGACAGGGCGGCGGCCTGGCAGTTCTGCGCCCGCGAGAACGACTTCTGCGACTTCAGGGGGACCAGGCGGGTCCGGTACGGGGCTGGCCGTCGTTTCGTCGAGCGGGTGTCCCGCGACGGCATCCCCTGCAACAACAGGGCCTTCGGCGATCCGGCGCCGGGCGTTCTGAAGGTCTGCCAAGTGCTCGATTGAGCATGAGGAAAGCGAATCAGGACCCCGACGGCAACCTGCCCGGGGTCAGCCATAACGGAAGGCGCGGCCATCCTGGCGGCGTCTAGCCGGCTGAGGGTTGCTCCGCCGATCCGCCAGGGTTCCTTCACGATGCCCGATCCGGGGCCCGGGAGTGCCGATATCGCACCCGCGGCGCCTGGGGAGAGTCGGTGCTTCCCTCTTGGAACCGAAAAACCTGCCTTAGGTTTCCAGGGATGGCTTTCCTGAATTTCAGCGAATGGTCCCTCTGGATCAACGTGGCGATCTTCCTCGTCAGCGGCGGCTGCGTCTGGGCCGCCGGGTCACGCCTGGCGGGCTACATCGACGGCATTTCGGATCAGGCGAAAATAGGCAAGGGCTTCGCCGGCATGCTGCTTCTCGGCGGCATCACCTCGCTGCCGGAGATAGCGACGACGACGACCGCCTCGTTCACGGGCAATGCCCCGCTTGCGATCAACAACCTGCTGGGCACCTCGTCGATCAACCTCGTGCTCCTCGCCATCGCGGACGCCATCTTCGGCCGCAGCGCACTCACCTCGGTGGCCGCCAACCCGGGATCCCTGCTGCAGGGCGTGCTCGGCATGATCCTGATGGGGGTCGTCACGGTCGCCATCATCGCCGGCGAAGTTGCGCTCGGGCCTGTCGGAGCATGGTCCAGCCTGCTCATCATCCTGTGCATCGGGGCGCTCTGGCTCTCGTCCCGCTACGACCGGCGCCATGTCTGGGAAGCTGTCGACGGGAAGGTCGAAGACGGTGCTTCGCGCACCCGGAGCGGAGAGAGCAACAAGCAGGCGGGCGGAAAGGAGGAGGACAAGCCATCCCTGAGATCCCTCGTCATCAGGACCGTGATTGCCGCCGCAATCATCCTGGTATCGGGTTTTCTGCTCTCCCAATCGGCCGACGCGATTTCCCAGAAGACCGGCATCGGCGCAAGCCTCGTCGGGCTCGTGCTGGTCGGTCTCGCCACCTCGCTGCCGGAGCTGAGCTCCATCGTCGCGGCGGTCCGCATCAGGCGCTACGAGATGGCCGTGGGAGACATCTTCGGCACCAACCTGTTCAACATCTCCCTCCTGTTCCTCACGGATCTGACCTATAGCGGCGATCCCGCCCTCGAAATCGCCGACACGTTCGAGGCCGTTGCCGCCGTGCTGGCACTGATCCTGACCGGGATCTTCGTGCTCGGACTTCTGGAGCGCAGGGACAGGACGATCTTTCGGCTGGGCTACGATGCTGCGGCCGTATTGGCCATCTTCGGGGCCGGACTAGGGCTGCTCTACACGCTGACCGACCAGTCGGCGACGGCGAAGCAGGGACAGCAGGCAAGCCAGAGCGCGCGAGAGCCGGACAGCGGCAAGACCGAGCCTGCCGCACCTCCGTAAACCCCGCCCCTTCGCCGATGCAACTCACGCGATGGGATCGTCGAAAGGCCTTCCACCGTCTCAGCGCAGGAAGGGGTCTTTCCCGGCCTCGAGGATTTCTTCCGCTTTCCGGGAGAATTCGGCACTCGGCAATCCAGCCGGAATGAGCTCGCCATATGTGACCGTTATGGTCCCGCTGCGCTTGCAGGTACTGCCGGGGCTCCAGAAATGCCCGGAGTTCAGCGCCATCGGCAGCACTGGCACCCCAAGCCTGGCATAGAGAAGCTCTGCGCCACGCTTGAATTCGACCTTGTCCGTGACCTGCCGCCGGGTGCCTTCTGGAAAAACGAGCACGAAACGTCCTTCCGACAGAGCGGCTTGGCTCTGCTGGATCATTTCCCGCAGAGCTTTGGGGCCGGTCTCGCGGTCGATGACGATCATGGGCGAGCGGCGCAGATACCAGCCGAACACGGGGATCGCGAGCAGTTCCTGCTTCGCCACAACGGCGACATCCGGAAACAGCAGCAACGACGCCAATGTCTCCCATGTCGACTGGTGGTTCGCGACGATCAGGCACGGTTCGTCCGGAACGTGCTGACGACCCTTTTCGATGTGTCGCAGGCCCACGACGTATTTGAGCCCGAACAGCGCGCCGCGCACCCAGAGCCGGGTTGCAGATCGAATGGCAGAGTTGGGCGAACCGCAGAGCCACAGCACTGGCACGGCAAGCCCGAACAGGGCCGTCCAGATCGCAAGGAGAAGGTCGAAGAGCTTGGACCGCAACCAGATCAGGGATCCTGGATGCGCGTTCAACACGACGCCAGGCGATCCCTGGCCTGTCTGTCCATCCGAAGCGCCACGATGGGCCTGAGTGTGCGCCGCACTGCTGATCCGCTCTATTCCTTCAAGCACCTGCCGCTTCCTCGATGTTGATGCCGAATGCCGCCGCTGTCGGTCACCGGCGTGCTTTTCTGGCGGCGTAACGGGCGTCTCTGGCGGCCTTTTGCTCTATCTCCAGCGCAACCTGACGCTCTTCTCGCTCCAGAGTTTCACGCGCCTGCTCCTCGAGCCGCAGGTTGCGCTCGGCGGTCTCGCGAGCCTCCCGCTCCGCAGCTTCACGCGCTTTGTCGGCGAGCTTGGCGGCCTCCCGTTCGGCCAGTCGTACCTCACGTGCGGCACTGACGGCCTGTCGAGCCGCTTTGCGCTCGGCAAGGGCTGGATCGTCCATGGCGGCCTTCGACTGGAAGCGTTGCTGCATCGCTTTTCTGGCGCTTTCGGCGGTGCTCAGCCGGTCGCCAAAGCCCTTGTCGCGAAATCCGCTCATGCCTTGATCTCGCTCTCGCGCACAGCGCGCTCTGTTGCTGCTGATCGGATCCGGTACGAAACCTCACCGGTCTCGTCGGCAGGCATGAGTCGTACGACTTCGTAAATGCCGCTACCGCTGGCGCGGCTGTCTGAAAGCGGGGCGCGCACGAGGCGTACCATCTGGCGGATCTTGTACTTGTGGGACATTGCTCGTTCTCCTGTGCGTGGACGCGCCACGACAGCAAAGAAAAAGCCGCTCCACTGCGGAGCGGCTCCAATAGGTCAGCGCGGTTTCGCCTGCGCCGGACGAGATGGTTTTATGCCATCTCGATCTTGTTGACGGCGATCTTGCCGCTGCGGCGATCCTCGGCGGTATCGAAGGCGACCTTCTGGCCCTCGACCAGACCGCGGATGCCGGCACGCTCGAGGGCGGTGGCATGGACGAAAACGTCGCTCTGGCCGTTGTCAGGCTGAATGAAGCCGAAGCCTTTTTGATCGTTGTAGAATTTTACGGTGCCCGTATTCATGGGGATATCCTCGATATGCGTGAGTGCACGTGAGTTCGGGGTGTGCGAAGGCACGACCTCCAACTCGGGCTCGTCGATGTTTGGGAAGAGTGTCTAAACGTGCGCCCGGCATGCCAAGGCGAAACGGCTCGATTGTCCGGCCAAAATGTCGATGAATTTGATATAGGCGGTTTGTTCGTGATTACAAGCGCAGGCGAAGCGGCAAGTCCCGCATAGGGGAGATATTCCGGCCTGCGAGAAAGCTCCCTTCATCGAACATGCCAGGGCGGGTGGGCCAAGCCTCGAACCCGCAGCCCTCTATGTTCCAAAGGGCTTGGCTGGTGCTGCCAGAGAGGATCGAACTCTCGACCTCTCCCTTACCAAGGGAGTGCTCTACCACTGAGCTACGGCAGCGCGCCAACGAAGAGGGCCGCTTACTGCCACAGCCCAGCGTCATGCGCAAGCTTCGAAAACGATCTTTCTTCGCTTTATTCGGCAGCCTGCGCTTTTGGTTGGAGAGGAAGCTTGAGCGCGATCCAGACCTCGACCAGGGCTGCGGCCAGGGCATCGATATGGGCATCCGTGTGAAGCGGGCCCGGCGTGATGCGCAGGCGCTCCGTGCCGCGGGGCACGGTGGGATAGTTGATCGGCTGGATGTAGATCCCGTGCTTCTCCAGGAGGCGGTCCGAGGCCGCCTTGCAGGCCTCGGCGTCTCCGACCATGACCGGGACGATATGGGTGACGGTGTCCATGAGGGGGAGGCCCGCGGCTGTGAGCACCGCCTTCGTCCGGGCCACCTGGCGCTGATGCCGCTGCCGCTCGTCGTTGGAGGCCTTGAGGTGGCGAATCGAGGCCGTGGCCGCCGCGGCAACGGCCGGAGGCAGGGCGGTCGTGAAGATGAAGCCGGGCGCGAAGCTGCGAATCGCGTCCATCACGGCCCGTGAGCCGGTGAGATAACCGCCCATGACGCCGAAGGCCTTGCCCAGGGTGCCCTCGATCACGTCGATCCGGTGCATGACGCCGTCGCGTTCGGCGATGCCGCCGCCCCGGGGGCCGTACATGCCGACCGCATGGACCTCGTCGAGATAGGTCATGGCATCGTAGCGCTTCGCCAGATCGCAGATGGCGTGGATCGGCGCGATGTCCCCGTCCATGGAATACACGCTCTCGAACACGATCAGCTTCGGCCGGTCCCCGGCCGCCCGGAGCAGCTCCTCCAGGTGGGCGAGATCGTTATGGCGGAAGATCTGCTTGTCGCAGCCGGACTGGCGCACGCCCTCGATCATCGAGTTGTGGTTGAGCGCGTCCGACAGGATCAGGCAGTTCGGGATGAGCTTGGCCAGGGTGGAGATGCCGGTCTGGTTCGAGACGTAGCCCGAGGTGAAGACGAGGCCCGCCTCCTTGCCGTGCAGGTCCGCAAGCTCGGCCTCGAGCTCGACGATGGGGTGGCTGGTGCCCGAGATGTTGCGCGTGCCGCCGGCGCCGGTGCCCAGGCGCCAGGCCGTTTCGACCATGGCACGGGTCACGTCCCGGCTCTGGCCCATGCCCAGATAGTCGTTCGAGCACCATACGGTGATCTTGCGGGTGCCGTCCGGGCTGTGCCACAGGGCCTCCGGAAAACGGCCCGCCAGGCGCTCGATGTCTGCAAAGACGCGGTAACGGCGTTCCGTCTGGAGACGCTCGAGGGCTTCCGTAAAGAAGGTTTGGTAATTCATCATCTCACCGGAGGGGCAACACAACACCCCGTGGGTTTATGCCCTATGATGCCAGAGGACATTGATCCCGGTCAAAGTTCGCAGGATCGATATTCTGGTTGAGGGGCGGATGCGAAGCCATTATCTGATCATGGCGACGATGGGTCGCGTGAAACATGTCCGACATGAAAGCGCAAGAGAAAGCCGAGCGCCTGAAGGCGGCTTTGAAAGAAAACCTGAAGCGGCGCAAGGCTCAGGCCCGGGGGCGGCAGGCGGTCAGGCCGGCCGAATCCTCGGCTGGAACCGAAGAGGGCAGCTTGAGCGTTACCGGCGAGCGCGACAAGCGGTCCGACTAGTCTGGACGGGCCGCTGGACGCATAGCTCTGACAATCATTACTGAAGGGGATCCAGATGGACCGCATTCGCATCCGGGGCGGCGCGCCTCTCAACGGCCTGATTCCGATCTCGGGCGCCAAGAACGCGGCTCTGCCTCTCATGATTGCGAGCCTCCTCACCGAGGAGACGCTCGAACTCGGCAACGTGCCGAGACTCGCCGATATTTCCTCCCTCCTGCGGATCATGAGCAATTTCGGCGTGGATCACTCCATCGCCGGCCGCCGTCCCGGCCAGAGCACGGAAACCGGCCAGACGATCCGCCTCACGTCGAAATCCATCATCGACACCTGCGCGCCCTATGAACTCGTCTCGACCATGCGGGCGAGCTTCTGGGTCATCGCCCCGCTCCTGGCCCGCTTCGGCCACGCCAAGGTGTCCATGCCGGGCGGCTGCGCCATCGGCACCCGTCCGGTCGACCTCCTGATCATGGCCCTGGCCAAGCTCGGCGCCGCCATCGAGATCGATGCCGGCTATGTGGTCGCCACGGCTCCCAAGGGACTGAAGGGCGCCGAGATCGACTTCCCCAAGGTCACGGTCGGCGGAACCCACGTGGCCCTGATGGCCGCGACTCTGGCCGACGGCACGACCGTCATCCGCAACGCCGCCCGCGAGCCGGAGGTGGTGGATCTGGCGGAGTGCCTCGTCAAGATGGGCGCCAAGATCCAGGGCGCCGGCACGTCGGAGATCGTGGTGGAGGGTGTCGCCCGCCTGGGCGGCGCGAACCACGACGTGCTGCCGGACCGGATCGAGACCGGAACCTACGCCATGGCGGTTGCCATGACCGGCGGCGACGTGGTGCTCGAGAACACCCGGCCGGAACTCCTGCAATTCGCCCTCGACGTGCTGGGCCAGTCGGGCGCGGAGGTCTCTCCAACCCACAGCGGCATCCGGGTCCGCCGGAACGGCAACGGCATCCAGGCCGTCGACGTCACGACCGATCCCTTCCCAGGCTTCCCCACCGACCTCCAGGCGCAGTTCATGGCCCTCATGACCCGGGCCTCGGGAACGTCGCGCATCCGCGAGACGATCTTCGAGAACCGCTTCATGCACGTGCAGGAGCTGGCCCGTCTCGGAGCCCAGATCCGCCTCGATGGCGACTGCGCCTATGTGGACGGCGTGTCGAGCCTCAAGGGGGCGCCCGTCATGGCGACGGACCTGCGCGCGTCCGTGTCGCTGGTGATCGCGGGCCTCGTGGCCGATGGCGATACCACCATCAACCGGGTCTATCACCTGGATCGCGGCTTCGAGGCCCTCGAGGCGAAGCTGGCCCGGTGCGGCGCCGAGATCGAGCGTCTCCGGGGCTGACGACGCCGCAAAGCGCGCTCCGGCCGTGGAAAGCGGCGGCTTGAGCGCGTCTTTCCCGGATCCGGGGCCTCCTGGACGGCATCTTTGTCCGCCGAATCGGGTTTGGACCGGGCCGGGTGGTTGCGCCGGGGCAGGGGGCTCTCTACCTAGCTGTCAAAGCTCAACAACAGGTTGGCAGCCCCATGGACCTTCTGAGACTCGTCGCCCTCGATCCAGAGGATCTCGCCGTCATCTCCGCTCACCTGCAGGATGCCCTGCTGCGCGTCGACGACATGGTTTATCTCCCCAAGGAGCGCCGCTTCGCGCTCCAGGTCCGCCGGTTCGACTGGGAGGCGGTCTCAAGCACGCCCCAGCGCCGGCTGACCTGCATGCATTTCGAGCACGTGACCGGCGTGCGCGTCCGCGGCATCGACCAGACCAAGAAGGATGCCGTTCTTAACCTTCTTGCCATTTCCTTCGAGGAACGCGATGCCCCATCCGGCACGGCGACCTTGATCTTCGCCGACGGCGGAGCCATCCAGGTCGACCTGGAGTGCATCGAAATGCAAATGAAAGATCTCGGCCCGGTCTGGGCCGCCGAAAGCCGCCCCTCGCACGACGAACAGCCGGCGGAGCGCCTCTGATGGCGCAAAGGCTCGATGCGCGGGATCCCTCCTTCCCGCAGGCCTTCGCCGCACTTCTGTCTGCGAAGCGTGAGGTGTCCGAGGACGTGGACCAGGCCGTCCGCGCCATCATCGAGGACGTGGTCGCCCGGGGCGACGAGGCCCTGATCGACTATACGCGCCGCTTCGATGCGCTGGATCTGACGGCCGAAAGCCTGCGGGTTTCCGATGCCGAAATCGCCGCGGCCGAGAGGCAGTGCCCGAAGGAGACGCTCGACGCTCTCGCCCTCGCGAAGGACCGCATCGAGGTCTATCACCGCGCGCAGCGCCCGCAGGATTCCATGACGACCGACTCCGTCGGCGTGACGCTGGGGTGGCGCTGGACCGCCCTGGAATCGGTGGGCCTCTACGTGCCCGGCGGGCGGGCGAGCTATCCGTCTTCCGTTCTGATGAATGCGGTGCCGGCCAAGGTCGCGGGCGTTCCCCGCATCTCCATGGTGGTGCCGACCCCGCGCGGCGAGACCAATCCCCTCGTCCTCGCGGCGGCCCGGCTCGCGGGCGTGGACGAGATCTTCCGCATCGGTGGCGCGCAGGCGGTGGCCGCGCTCGCCTACGGCACCGCCTCCGTCCAGCCGGTGGCGAAGATCGTCGGGCCCGGCAACGCCTATGTGGCGGCAGCCAAGCGGCGCGTCTTCGGCCAGGTGGGCATCGACATGATCGCAGGCCCCTCGGAGGTGCTCGTTCTCGCGGACAGCCACGCCAATCCGGACTGGGTCGCGGCCGACCTCCTGGCGCAGGCGGAGCACGATCCGGTGGCCCAGTCGATCCTGATCACCGACAGTGCCGAGCTGGCTCAGGCGGTGGAGGAGGCGGTCCGGCGCCAGCTCCAGACCCTGCCGAAGGCGGAGATCGCCGGGGCGAGCTGGCGCGACTACGGCGCCATCATCCTGGTCGAGAGTCTGGCGGACGCCATCCCCCTGGTCGACCGGCTGGCCCCGGAGCATCTCGAAATCGAGACCGAGAACGCGGAGGAACTCGCGGCCAGGGTCCGCAATGCCGGCTCGATCTTCCTCGGCAGCCACACGCCGGAGGCTATCGGCGACTATGTCGGCGGCCCGAACCATGTCCTTCCGACGGCCCGCTCGGCCCGTTTCTCCTCCGGACTCGGCGTGCTTGACTTCATGAAGCGAACCTCGATCCTGAAATGCGATGCAGGCGCCTTGCGGGTGCTGGGTCCTGCGGCCATCGCCCTCGGCCGGTCCGAGGGGCTGGAAGCTCACGCGCGGTCGGTGGCGATCCGCCTCAATCTGTGACGGGATCGGACAACGGGATGACGAGCGAAGCGAAGGAGCGATGCCGACTGGTCGCTGTCACGCTCGACGAGGCATCCATCGGCCGGGGCAATCCGGATCAGGAGCATGAGCGGGCCATCGCCATCTACGACATCGTCGAGGCGAACCACTTCGCGGTGCCGGGCTACGATGGCGGTCCTTATCTGCTCCATATCGCCCTGGTGGAGAAGAAGCTCTGTTTCGATATCCGGGGGCAGGACGGCGCTCCGGTCGTCATGCACCACCTGTCGCTGACGCCGTTCCGCAAGGCGATCCGGGACTACGAACTGATCTGCGACAGCTACTACAAGGCCATCCGCTCGGCCTCCCCGGCGCAGATCGAGGCCATCGACATGGGACGCCGGGGGCTCCACAACGAGGCTGCGGAGCTTCTGATGAAGCGTCTCGACGGCAAGGTGGAGCTCGATTTCGATACGGCGCGCCGCCTCTTCACCCTCATCTTCGCGCTGCACTGGAAGGGGTGACGGGTGGAGGAGCCCCGCGCCAAGAAAATCCAGTCGGTCCTGTTCGTCTGCGCCATGAACGCAATCCGTTCTCCGATGGCCGAGGCGATCGCGCGGCACTATTTCGGCAAGTCGATCTACGTGCAGTCCGCCGGTGTCCGGAGGGGCGAGACCAACGGCTTCATGCACGCGGCGCTGGACGAGATCGGCATCGACGGCTCCAAGCACAAGCCGCGCACGCTTCAGGAGCTGGAAGAGTGGGAGGGGCTCAATTTCGATCTCATCATCTCGCTCTCGCCCGAGGCGCATCACGCCGCCATCGAGCTGACGCGCACGATCGCCGCCGAGGTGGAATACTGGCCGACGCCCGATCCGAGCCTGACGCAAGGGTCGCGCGAGCAGGTTCTGGACGCCTACCGCAACGTCCGCGACGGGCTCATCTATCGCATCCGCCTGCGTCTCAAGCGTGGGTCAGAAGCCAAGGGCGCGGATGAGGGACAGGGTCCCTAGACCCACGAAGAGAGCTGCCAGGTCGAACCGGGTGAACACCATAGTGAGGACCGTGACCGTGAGGGCGATCATGGCGGGAAGACCGTTGTCGAGTACGACGGGAAGGATCGTCGCCATGATGATGGAGCCCGGAAGCGCGCGCAGGCCCCGCTCCATCCGGGGCGTGATGCGGACCCGGCTCATGACGACCACGCCCGCGATGCGGCAGAAAAAGGTCACGGCGGCCATGGCGGCGATGGCCAGCGCGGCTCCCCAGGGGCCCGCGGCGATGGCTTCGAACGACGTCATTCGATCAGCATCCCGGCGATGACGCCGGCCAGGGCTCCGGCGGCGATGAAGAGATAGCCGGGCACCAGGGCATGGACGGCCAGGGAGACGAGACCGGCGACCAGCCAGGGCAGGGCTGGCTTGGCGCCCTTCCACAGGGGCACGAGCATGATGCCGAAGAAGATCGGCATGACGAGATCGAGGCCGAAGCGCCTCGGCTCCGGCACGAGGGCGCCGGCAAAGTAGCCCGCCAGCGTCGCCAGCAGCCAGACGACGTAGAGGATGGCCGCACAGCCCAGGAGGAAGCCCACGTCGCGCCCGCCCTCGTTGTAGTAGCGGGTGCTGATGAGCCAGCCCGCCTCCGTGAGAAGGAAGAGGTTGAGCGCGGCGCGCGGCTTCGGCTCGTATCTCAGCCAGGGCTGGAGCGTTGCGCCCAGCAGGATCATGCGGGAATTCACGATGGCCGTGACGGTCACGATCGTCAGGATCGTGGCAGGCGACCAGACCTGCTGCCAGATCTCCAGCGCCACCATCTGGGATGCGCCGGCATAGACGAGGCCGGTCAGGCCCATCGCCTCGCCGAAGCTCAGGCCCTTCTGGGCCGCGGCGGTGCCGAAGGCGAGGGCGAACATGATGAAGCCGGGGAAGGCCGGCACCGCGCTGCGGGCGCCGTGGCGGAGTCCGGCAAGGGAAAAGAAGGGGCGGGACGTGGACATGAGCCTGCGCTCTGTGCCTTTCGCCGCCCCCGCCGTCAACCGCGTTCGGCGCGGGTCTGCCGTTCCCTTAGGTCTTGGCCGCGCCCCGGCCCGCATTGCGGGCCACGAAGTAGCCGGCCACCACCACGAACAGCGCTCCGACCGCGGCGGCCCCGTAGAGGACGACACCGGCAGGCTTGACGTTGAGCGGCGGGTGACCCGGATCGGGCAGGACGAACTGGGAGTAGTTGTCCGACAGCCAGCCGAGTACGATCGGATCGGTCACGATCATTTCCGCGGCGATGTATCCGAGCAGGGCGGCGCCGGCCCAGACGATGAACGGGAAGCGCGTGATCAGCTTGGTGATCAGGGTGGCGCCCACCATGATCAGCGGAATCGACAGCAGAAGACCGAAGACGAAGAGTTCCGGGTGTCCGCGGGAGGCGGCCGCGATGGCGACCACGTTGTCCAGGCTCATCACCGCATCGGCGATGGCGATGGTGCGAACCGCCTTCCAGAGGCTGGTGCTGGCCTCGATGTTGCCGTGCGAATCCGCGTCCTCGCCCTGGATGAGCTTGAGCGCAATCCAGAACAGGAGGAGACCGCCGACGATGCGCAGGAAGGGGACGCCGAGGAGCTCGGAGATCAGAAAGGCGAAGACGATCCGCAGACCGACCGCCGTCAGGGCGCCGAGGGTGATGCCGAGCTTGCGCTGATGCGCCGGCAGCGAGCGGCACGCCATGGCGATGACGACTGCGTTGTCGCCCGACAGAAGGATGTCGATCCAGATGACCTGAAGCAGGGAGACGAGAAAGGAGGTTGAAAGGATATAGTCCATGGCGGCCCTGGAGGGTTTCAGGTCGGGAAGGGAATTGGGCTTAAGTATAGATATGTGACTCGGATTCAACCGAAAAACGCAGCATCCTGCGCTGAAAATCAGTTACGTCCAAGGCCTCGGGCACGGTTTATACGGCTAAAGATTGCGCGTTTCCCCGGCCGAACGCACGAAATCGTTCTCGGGTCGCTTGATCAAGGGCGAGGCCTTGGGCACAACACGGGACGAATAAGCTCTGGTCGCAACCAATGCGCCCGGTCGGGAGGCCGTCCATGTCCATTTCTCACGAACGCCCTGAAGCGCAAGGGCGCCAAGGGCCGGTTCGCGCGCCGCAAAGCCTCGCAGGCGGCATCTTTCTTCTCGCCCTTGCGGCTCTCGCGCTCTGGCTCGGGCGCGACCTGTCCCAAGGCACCTTGAGCTCCATGGGCCCCGGCATGCTGCCGGACTGGCTCGCCATCGGGGTCGGCCTGTGCGGCCTCGCCCTCGTGTTCTTCGCCTTCACCAAGGACGGCGAGGCCCTCGAGGGCTGGAGCCTGCGCGGTCCGGCCCTCGTCATCATCGCCATCCTGGCCTTCGCGGTGACCATCAGGCCCTTCTCGTTCGGCCCGCTGTCGATCCCTGGCCTCGGCCTCATCGTGGCGGGGCCGCTCGCCATCATCATCGGCGGCTTCGCCAGTCCGGACTCGCGTCTGAGGGAGCTCGTGATCCTGTCCCTCAGCCTGACGCCTTTCTGCATGATCCTGTTCGGCGACCTGCTCAACCTGCCGATTCCGGTCTTCCCCCAGGCGCTGACCGGCCTTTTCCCCGCCGAGTGGTCCCAGAAGGACGTCCTGAGGGCAACGGCGGCGATCATGGCCGCCGCCGCCGTCGTGGTCTATTTCGCCGGCCGCCGGCGCGGAAGGACCACGGAGATCGAAGTGCCCGACCATAGCGGGAGGATCTAATGGGCGACCTGTTCTCCAATCTGAGCCTCGGCTTCGGGATTGCCCTGACGTTCCAGAATCTGGGACTGGCCTTCCTGGGCTGCCTCGTGGGCACGCTCATCGGCGTCCTGCCCGGCGTCGGCCCCATCGCCACGATCGCGATGCTCCTGCCGATCACCTTCGGGCTCGATCCCACCGGCGCGCTCATCATGCTGGCCGGCATCTACTACGGCGCCCAGTACGGCGGATCGACCACCGCGATCCTCGTCAACATTCCCGGCGAGGCCACCTCGGTGGTGACGGCCCTCGACGGGCACCAGATGGCCCGCCAGGGCCGGGCGGGCGTGGCGCTGGGCATCGCGGCCATCGGTTCCTTCTTCGCCGGCACCGTGGCGACCGTGGTCATCGCCGCCCTGGGGGCGCCGCTGACCCGTCTCGCCCTGGTGTTCGGCCCGACCGAGTATTTCTCGCTCATGGTCATGGGCCTCGTCTTCGCGGTGGTTCTCGCCCGCGGATCGATCCTGAAGGCGGTGGCGATGATCCTGGTGGGCATCCTGCTCTCCACGGTCGGAACGGATCTCGAGACCGGCGAGGAGCGCCTGACCTTCGGCCTGCCCTTCCTCATGGACGGTATCGACTTCGCCGTGCTGGCCATGGGCATCTTCGGCATCGCCGAGATCCTGCGCAATCTGGACCATACGGAGACCCGGGACGTGGTGCGCCAGACCATCGGGCGCCTTCTGCCGAACAAGGATGACTTCAGGCAATCCTACAAGCCCGTGCTGCGCGGAACCTTCATCGGCGCGGCGCTCGGCATCCTGCCCGGCAACGGCGCGGTGCTCGGGCCCTTCGCGGCCTATACCCTCGAGAAGAAGCTCGCCAAGAATCCGCGCCGGTTCGGCCAGGGCGCCATCGAGGGCGTGGCGGGGCCGGAATCGGCGAACAATGCCGGCGCGCAGACCTCCTTCATCCCGCTGCTCACCCTCGGCATTCCGCCGAATGCCGTGATGGCCCTCATGGTCGGCGCCATGACGATCCACGGCATCGTGCCGGGTCCGCAGGTGATGACCCGCAACCCCGACCTGTTCTGGGGCATGATCGCCTCCATGTGGGTCGGCAACCTGATGCTGCTCATCATCAACCTGCCCATGATCGGCATGTGGGTGCGCCTCCTGAAGGTGCCCTACCACCTGCTGTTCCCCGCGATCCTGATGTTCTGCTGCATCGGCATCTATTCCATCAACTCGCTACCCACGGACGTGATGTTCATCGGGCTGTTCGGCCTCGTCGGCTACATGCTCATCAAGTTCGGGTTCGAGCCGGCGCCGATGCTGCTCGGCTTCGTGCTCGGCAAGCTGATGGAAGAAAACCTGAGGCGCGCGCTCATCATCTCGCGCGGGTCGCTCGAAACCTTCATCGAGCGTCCGATCAGTGCCGGCCTCCTCGTGGTCGCGCTGATTCTTCTGGTCCTGGCGCTCCTGCCCTCCATCCGGAAGGGGAGGGACGAAGTCTTCACCGAGTAGCTTGCCTTCGGCGGCGCCTTGTCCAAATGTAACGAGAGAACTTTTTCCAGGGAGGAAATTGAATGAAGAAAATCGCACTGGCTCTGACCGCCATTCTGGGCCTCGCCGCCTCCGGCGCCCAGGCGCAGAACTATCCGACGCGCCCGATCACCATGATCGTGCCGTTCGCGGCGGGCGGACCGACGGACGTGGTCGCCCGTATCGTGACGGATCATATGTCGCGCACGCTCGGTCAACAGATCGTGATCGAGAACGTGGCGGGCGCCGGCGGCACGACGGGCATCACCCGGGCGGCCCAGTCCCAGCCCGACGGCTACACCATCATGATGGGCCACATGGGCACCCACGGTGCGGCTCCGGCCCTCTATCCGAACCTGCGCTACGACCCGACGAAGGATTTCGCGCCGATCGGCCTCGCCGCCGGCACGCCGATCCTCATCGTCGCCCGCAAGGACTTCCCGGCCAAGGACCTCAAGGGCTTCCTGGATCACATGAAGGCCAACGGCGACAAGGTGAACATGGCCCATGCGGGCGTGGGCTCCGTGTCCCACTCCACGGGCATCCTGTTCAACTCCATCATCGGCGCGAAGCCGACCATGGTCGCCTATCGCGGCACGGGTCCGGCCCTGAACGACCTCATGGCCAACACGGTCGATTACATGACCGACCAGATCGTCAACGTGGCGCCGCAGATCCAGGGCGGCAACATCAAGGCCTACGCCATCGCCACGCCTGAGCGTTCCCCCGCTCTGCCGGACGTGCCGACCACCAAGGAGGCCGGACTCGGCGACTATCAGGTGAGCGCCTGGAACGCGGTGTTCGCGCCCAAGGGCACCCCGCCCGACGTGGTCGCGAAGCTCAACGACGCCCTCGTGAAGGCTCTGAGCGATGAGAACACCAGGAAGCGCCTCCAGGACCTCGGCGGCGTCATTCCTGCGCCGGAGGAGCGTACGCCGGAATCCCTGCAGAAGCTCGTCGAGAGCGAGGTGGCTCGCTGGACCCCGGTCCTCCAGGCCGCCGGCGCCAAGGCGGAGTAACTTTCCCATCTGTCGACGAAAACGGCGGGCCCAAAGCCCGCCGTTCTCTTTTGCGTCACTGCGACGTCAAAGAAGTCTTGAAATTAGCCGCCGACCCGATTACACCCAGCCCCGAGTGCAGCCGTAGCTCAGTTGGTTAGAGCACCAGATTGTGGATCTGGGGGTCCCCCGTTCGAGCCGGGGCGGCTGTACCACTTGCCCCTCGCAGGTTTGATGCCACCAAACTATTGCGCAGTAAGGGTTTCCCAGATTGTTGGGCGTGTTCCGCTAAGGTC